>NZ_JBHXRK010000022.1:0-144825 GCF_042716875.1 Streptomyces sp. NPDC058646
GCAGCAGCGCACCCAGCGCCGAAGCACCGTCGGCGTTCCGCTTGAACCAGATGTTCGGGAAACCCAGGAAACGGTGCCAGGCCACACCCATGTTGGTGTTCAGGCCGACCACGATCATCCAGATCATCGAGACGCTGATCTTGATCATGGCGGTGACGTAGATGACGTTCTGCAGGGTGCCGAGCGAGAGCCCGTCGAAGGCCAGCACCAGGGGGTACGAGGCGAAGTACGCGGCCTCGTAGCCGTCCACGTGGTGGATCGCGCCTTCGAGGCCGCGCAGGGTCAGGATCACCAGGCCGATGGTGAGGATGACGTACTCGACGAAGTACGCCTGCCGGGACTTCGAGCCCGCGAAGCGGGACTTGCGGCCCGGGCGGGACGGCAGGTTGAGGAGCCGGATCGCCATCAGGACGAGGATGCCCACGACGGTCATCAGGCCGATGAACTCGGTGTAGAACTCGAAGGGCAGCCACTCCCCGACGAGCGGCAGCAGGTAGTCCGCCTGGAAGAGCTGCCCGTACGCCTGGGCCAGCGTGGGCGGCAGCGTCAGGAAGCCGATGGCGACGAACCAGTGCGCGAATCCGACGATGCCCCAGCGGTTCATCCGGCTGTGGCCGAGGAATTCCCTGGTCAGGGTGATGGTGCGGGCCTTGGGGCTGTCCGTGCGGCTGCCCGCCGGGACGGGCTGGCCGATCTTGACGAACCGGTAGATCTGGGCCACGGCTCGGGTGAACAGCGCGACGCCGACCACGGTCAGGACCAGCGACACGATGATCGCGGCGAGTTGCATGGGCTGGCTCCTCGAGCGGGGCTTACTAATCGGTAACTTATGAGTTCAAGGCTTGAGGTTACCCATTCCCGACGCCGCAATGTAGCTGAGCATGCGGTGATCTGTGTCGCTCAGGCATGCCTTTGCCGATAGGCCGCCCGTGGGGTCTGCGCCAGGATCGCGAGGTCCATCCCGAGCCAGTGGTTCTCCACATAATGCCGGTCCAGCAGGGCCATCTCCTCCCACGGTAGGTCCGAGCGCGAGCTGACCTGCCACAGCCCGGTCATCCCGGGGCGTACGAGGAGCCGCTCCGGCCGGTCCGTACGGGCCCCCGGACAGGGTCCGACCAGCGACATCTCGCCCCGCACCACGTTGAGCAGCTGGGGCAGGCCGTCGAGGGCGCAGCGTTCCACGGCGGCCCCGGTCCGCCCGGCGCCGTCCGTGCGGAAGCGGTAGGTCCGGAACGGCCGGCCGGCCAGTCCGGCGGCCTGCTTCCGTACGAGGACCCGGCCGCCCCCGGCCACGTACAGCAGTGCGGCGACCAGCAGGAGCGGCGCCGCGCACAGGGCGAGCAGGGTCAGCGAGGCGAGGAGGTCGAGCACCCGCTTGGCCGGAGGCCGTTGCCCTGGCCGGGTGGGGAGGGTCAGCAGAGGCATGCCAGCACGGTGCCGCATGCCCCCGGCGGTCCCCGGGTGCCGCGCGGCCGTGGTGACCCGTTCGGGTGCGGCCTCGCGCTGCAGGCCCGCCCCCGGGATCCCGCCTCGACCCCCGCGTCTCACGTGCCGGTGGGGACTGGATCGGCGGATCATGAGCGTAAGCGCAACCTAAAGGTTGAGCCGACTCGACTCAGCTCTGTTGACGGGGGAGCGGAGGTGCGGCATCCTTGAGCCTGTTCCACTCAAGTCAGCTGGAGGAATCGAAATGGCACGTGCGGTCGGCATCGACCTGGGCACCACTAACTCCGTCGTCAGCGTTCTGGAAGGCGGAGAGCCCACCGTCATCACCAACGCCGAAGGCGCCAGGACCACGCCGTCCGTCGTCGCCTTCGCCAAGAACGGCGAGGTCCTCGTCGGCGAGGTGGCCAAGCGCCAGGCGGTCACGAACGTGGACCGGACCATCCGCTCGGTGAAGCGCCACATGGGCACCGACTGGAAGATCAACCTGGACGGCAAGGACTTCAACCCGCAGCAGATGAGCGCCTTCATCCTGCAGAAGCTGAAGCGCGACGCCGAGGCCTACCTGGGCGAGAAGGTCACGGACGCGGTCATCACCGTCCCGGCCTACTTCAACGACTCCGAGCGCCAGGCGACGAAGGAGGCCGGCGAGATCGCCGGTCTGAACGTCCTGCGCATCGTCAACGAGCCGACGGCCGCCGCCCTGGCCTACGGTCTCGACAAGGACGACCAGACCATTCTCGTCTTCGACCTCGGTGGCGGCACCTTCGACGTGTCGCTGCTGGAGATCGGCGAGGGCGTCGTCGAGGTCAAGGCCACCAACGGTGACAACCACCTCGGTGGCGACGACTGGGACCAGCGCGTCGTCGACTACCTGGTGAAGCAGTTCCAGAACGGCCACGGCGTCGACCTGTCCAAGGACAAGATGGCGCTCCAGCGTCTGCGCGAGGCGGCCGAGAAGGCGAAGATCGAGCTCTCCTCCTCCACGGAGACCACGATCAACCTGCCGTACATCACGGCCTCCGCCGAGGGCCCGCTGCACCTGGACGAGAAGCTCACGCGCGCCCAGTTCCAGCAGCTCACCGCGGACCTGCTCGACCGCTGCAAGGCCCCGTTCCACAACGTCATCAAGGACGCGCGCATCCAGCTGTCCGAGATCGACCACGTGGTCCTGGTCGGCGGCTCGACCCGCATGCCGGCCGTCGCGGAACTCGTCAAGGAGCTGACCGGCGGCCAGGACGCCAACAAGGGCGTCAACCCGGACGAGGTCGTCGCCATCGGCGCCACCCTCCAGGCCGGTGTCCTCAAGGGTGAGGTCAAGGACGTCCTGCTCCTCGACGTGACCCCGCTGTCCCTCGGTATCGAGACCAAGGGCGGCATCATGACCAAGCTCATCGAGCGCAACACCACGATCCCGACCAAGCGGTCCGAGATCTTCACCACGGCCGAGGACAACCAGCCGTCCGTGCAGATCCAGGTCTACCAGGGCGAGCGCGAGATCGCGGCGTACAACAAGAAGCTCGGCATGTTCGAGCTGACCGGCCTGCCGCCGGCCCCGCGTGGCGTCCCGCAGATCGAGGTCTCCTTCGACATCGACGCGAACGGCATCATGCACGTGACCGCGAAGGACCTCGGCACGGGCAAGGAGCAGAAGATGACCGTCACCGGCGGCTCTTCGCTCGGCAAGGACGAGGTCGACCGCATGCGCCAGGAGGCGGAGCAGTACGCGGACGAGGACCTGCGCCGCAAGGAGGCCGCCGAGTCCCGCAACCAGGGCGAGCAGCTCGTCTACCAGACGGAGAAGTTCGTCAAGGACAACGAGGACAAGGTCCCGGCCGAGGTCCGCACCGAGGTCGAGGCGGCCGTCTCGGAGCTCCAGGAGAAGCTCAAGGGCGAGGACACCGCCGAGATCCGCACCGCGACGGAGAAGCTCGCCGCGGTCAGCCAGAAGCTGGGCCAGGCGATCTACGCCGACGCGCAGGCCGCCCAGGGCGCCGCTGCCGGTGACGCGGGTCAGGGCCAGCCCAAGGCCGACGACGACGTCGTCGACGCCGAGATCGTCGACGACGAGAAGCCGAAGGGTGGCGCTGCCTGATGTCGGAGGAGACCCCGGGCTTCGAGGAGAAGCCCGACGTCCCCACCGGCGCCACGCCCGACGACGCCGCTGAGCCGAAGGCCGCCGATTCCTCCCAGGAGGGGGAGGCGGCCCCGGCCGGGGACTCCGCAGCCACTGAAGCCATCGGCCAGGAGACGGCTCTGCTGGCGCAGCTGGACCAGGCCCGCACCGCGCTCAGCGAGCGCACCGCGGACCTCCAGCGGCTCCAGGCGGAGTACCAGAACTACCGCCGCCGGGTGGAGCGCGACCGGGTCACCGTCAAGGAGATCGCCGTCGCGTCCCTGCTGAGCGAACTGCTTCCGACTCTGGACGACATCGGCCGGGCGCGGGAGCATGGCGAGCTGGTGGGCGGTTTCAAGTCGGTGGCCGAATCCCTGGAGACGGTCGCCGCCAAGATGGGCCTGCAGCAGTTCGGCAAGGAGGGCGAGCCCTTCGACCCGACGATCCACGAGGCCCTGATGCACTCGTACGCGCCGGACGTCACCGAGACGACCTGCGTGGCGATCCTGCAGCCGGGGTACCGGATCGGCGAGCGTACGATCCGCCCCGCGCGGGTCGCGGTGGCCGAGCCCCAGCCGGGCACGGCCCCCAAGTCCGAGTCCGCGGAAGGCGAAACGCCGTCGGACAAGGACGCGGATGCCCCCGACAAGGGCTGACGCACCCCACGTAGAGGCACGGGAGGAGGGACACCGGGGATGAGCACGAAGGACTTCGTCGAGAAGGACTACTACAAGGTCCTCGGTGTCCCGAAGGACGCCACCGAGGCCGAGATCAAGAAGGCGTACCGCAAGCTCGCCCGCGAGTTCCACCCGGACGCCAACAAGGGCGACGCCTCCGCCGAGGAGCGCTTCAAGGAGATCTCCGAGGCGAACGACGTCATCGGCGACCCGAAGCGGCGCAAGGAGTACGACGAGGCCCGCGCCCTGTTCGGCAACGGGGGCTTCCGCCCCGGGCCGGGCGGGGGCGGCGGGTCCTTCAACTTCGACCTGGGCGACCTCTTCGGCGGCACCCAGCAGGGCGGCCCGGCCGGCGGCTTCGGCGGCGGTCTGGGCGACGTCTTCGGCGGCCTGTTCAACCGCGGCGCTGCCGGCGGCCCGGGTACCCGGGCCCAGCCGCGCCGCGGCCAGGACGTCGAGTCGGAGGTCACCCTCTCCTTCACGGAGGCGGTGGACGGGGCCACGGTCCCGCTCCGGATGTCCTCACAGGCGCCCTGCAAGGCCTGTTCGGGCACCGGCGACAAGAACGGCACCCCCCGGGTGTGCCCGACCTGCGTCGGCACCGGCCAGGTCTCGCGGGGCAGCGGCGGCGGATTCTCGCTGACCGATCCCTGTGCCGACTGCAAGGGCCGCGGCCTGATCGCGGAGACCCCCTGCGACGTCTGCAAGGGCAGCGGCCGGGCGCGCAGCTCCCGCACCATGCAGGTCCGGATCCCGGCGGGCGTCTCCAACGGCCAGCGGATCCGGCTGCGCGGCAAGGGTGCGCCGGGCGAGCGCGGCGGTCCGGCCGGTGACCTCTACGTCGTGGTGCACGTGGATCCGCACCCGGTGTTCGGGCGCAAGGACGACAACCTCACGGTGACCGTTCCGGTGACCTTCGCGGAGGCGGCGCTGGGCGCCGAGATCAAGGTCCCGACCCTGAACGGCCCCTCGGTGACGCTGAAGCTCCCGCCGGGCACGCCCGGCGGCCGGACCATGCGGGCCCGCGGCAAGGGCGCGGTCCGCAAGGACGGCACCCGCGGCGACCTGCTGGTGACGGTCGAGGTGACCGTCCCCGCGGAGCTGTCGGACAAGGCCCGCGAGGCGCTGGAGATGTACCGCGAGGCGACGGAGTCGGAAGACCCGCGCTCCGCGCTGTTCGAGTCCGCGAAGGGAGCATGAGATGGACGGCCGCCGCAACCAGCCCCGTTTCGGCAACGGGGCTTACCAACTCACCGACGAGACCCCGGTCTACGTGATCTCGGTGGCCGCCCAGCTCTCGGGTCTGCACCCGCAGACCCTCCGCCAGTACGACCGCCTCGGCCTGGTCTCCCCGGACCGTACGGCCGGGCGCGGCCGGCGGTACTCGGCCCGTGACATCGAGCTGCTCCGCACGGTGCAGGCGCTGTCCCAGGACGAGGGCATCAACCTGGCGGGCATCAAGCGGATCATCGAACTGGAGAACCAGGTCGCCGCGCTCCAGCAGCGCGTCGCCGAACTCTCCGCGGCGGTGGACGGTGCGGCCGCCACCCTTCGGGCCCGAGAGGCCCAGGTGCACGCGTCGTACCGGCGGGACCTGGTCCCGTACGCGCCGCCGCAGCCGGGCAATGCGCTGGTCGTCTGGCGTCCCAAGCGCCCGATGGACTGAACCGCCCCGCAGAACGCGAGAAGGCCCCGCCCGGCACGTCCGGGCGGGGCCTTTCGCGGTGCGCGGACGGCCTCCGGGCGGCCTCCCGGTGCGCGGGCGGGTTCTCGGTCGGCCGCGGTGCGCGGGGCGCTCAGAGGTGCCGTTCCGGGGCCGGGTCCGAAGGGCGGCCGAGGATGCCGGACTGGGCGATGAGGTAGCCGAGCTGGGCGCGGCTGCCGCTGCCCAGGGTGGTGGCGAGCTTGGCGATGTGGGCCCGGCAGGTGCGCACGTTCATGCCGAGGCGGCGGGCGATGGCCTCGTCGACGTGGCCCTCGATGAGGAGCTGCGCGATGCTGCGCTGCACGCCCGAGATGCCGCCCGGGGTGCTGCGGTAGGTCACTTCCTCCTGGAGGGGCACGGCGCGGTGCCACAGCTGCTCGAACACCTTGATGAGGTAGTCGACCAGCCCGGGGTGGCGCAGTTCCAGCGCCACCCGGCGGTCGTCGCTCGCCGGGATGAAGGCCACGGTGCGGTCGAAGATGATGAGGCGCTCGATCAGCTCCTCCAGGGTGCGGATCTCCACCTTGCCCATGGAGATCCGGTCCACGTAGGCGAGGGTGCCCTGGCTGTGGCGCGCCGTGTGCTGGTAGAGGGTCCGTATGCTGACGCCGCGGTCGATCAGCGGCTCGTCCCGTTCCAGGGCCTGGGTGAGGGCGACCGAGGGGCGGGCCCCTCCTGGCTGGACCGTCAGGACCTCGGTGTGGCACTCGGCCGTCGCGAGGTTCAGGGCGGCGTTGATCCGTTCGAAACCTTCCAGCACCGTGATGGCGTGGGTGTTGGCCGGGTTCTGCGCACTGATGGCCAGGAACGGCTCGAAAGTATCGGTGAGATCTACAGCGCTGCGCCGGCGGTCCTGGATCTCGCGTTCAATCGGATGCAGCCGTTGGGCCAATGCGACGGATGGGGGAACCGGACGCAGTTGGTTCGCGTCATCCGGGTCGGGCTGCAGAAGAGCGAATTCAAGCAGGCAGGGGGCATTCTGGATCTCCCCCCGGGCGATCCTGCCGGTGCTCAGTGCTGCCGCGTACAGCCGCGTCCCCTCGTCACACATGGACGTGACGGGGTGGGGATGTGTCGGTTTTGTGTCGGTTCGCGTCAAATCTCCACCCCCCAGGGTCCTGAACATGCAAGAACATGATGCATCGTCCCTGTGGCATTGACGTGCCTGAATGAGCCATCGTCTGACACGCGGGGGAGAGGATTCCATCAAGTGAGGACGAAGCCGACCATGTACAAGAGAATGCTTCGCTCGGTGCTTGCCATAGTTTTCTCCGCCGTTGCGGTTTTTTGGGCAGTCAGCGCCGTCGAAAGTGACGCGGGGAGCGCTAGGCACAATCAGGGCACCGATGTGACGGGCAGTGCCGCCGACACCGGCTGGACCGTCGGGCCCACCAAGTACGCCGACACCGGCTGGACCAGTGCCCCGCTCAGGGGCCAGTCCGACGACACCGGCTGGACCAGTGCCCCACAGGGCGGCAATTCCGACGACACCGGCTGGACGACGGCGCCCGCGACGGTGTCCGCGTGACCCCCGACGACCGCGGCTTCCGCCGCGAAATGGCCTCCGCCTACCGGTCCGGCTGGCAGTTCATCGACCTCGCCACGGCCATCCCCCACCCGGGCGACTCCCTGATGGTCACCCTGTTCGGCCAGCCGATCATCGTGGTGCGCGAGGAGGACGAGGACGTACGTGCCTACCGGTGCCTGCGCCGCCCGCGGGGCGCGCCGCAGCCCGTCCGCTGCGAGGTGCGCTACGGAATGGTCTTCGTCAATCTCGATCAGCGGGACCACCAGCTCTTCGAACCCGATATCACCACCGCCACCCCCCGCAGTGCCTGAAGCGATTCCCCCCGTCGTCGCAGATCGCTCAGGTGCTTCCCCCACACAACGGCGCCATCGTGGACCTGACCACGATGGCGCCGTTGTGATGTCCGCGTCCAGTAGCCGAACCGGGCGGGATGAAAGCTGAACCGTTTTCGGCCCCGCGGGGCCGGGGACGGCTGCCCCGGCCGCCTCAGGCGCGGCCCATCGCCCGGTCCAGGGTGATCTCCACGACCACCCGGTCCGGATTGGGCGAAGGCATGCGCCCGTACCGCTCCGCGTAGCGCGCCACCGCATCGGCGACCGACGCCTCGTCCGTACGGACCACCGCGCGCCCCTCCAGGGTGGCCCAGCGGCGCCCCTCCATCTGGCAGACCGCGACCCGGGCCCCGCCCGGCTGCGCGGCCTGCGCCGCCAGGACGTTGCGGACCTTCTTGCTGTGCTTGTTGCTGATCACCCGGGCCAGTCCGGTCTCCGGGTCGTACGTCACGCCCACCGGCACCACGTGGGGCGTGCCGTCCGGGCGGGGGGTGGTCAGTGTGCAGACGTGCCGCTCCCGCCAGAAGGCGAGGTACTCGGGCGTCGGGTTGAGTACGTCAGGGGACATGGCCCCGAGGGTACGGCCGGCCGCGCCCGGACCGGGACCGGGTCCGGCCCCAGGACCGCCTTGAGTGGAATAGACTCAACTTTGCATACGCTGACCATGTCAGAGTTCTGTCCCCCCTCCGGAGAGGAGAAGTCACCTGTGGATGCCGAGCTGACCAACAAGAGCCGGGACGCGCTGAACGCAGCCACCAGCCGGGCCGTCAAGGACGGCCACGCGGACCTGACCCCCGCGCACCTGCTGCTGGCCCTGCTCGCCGGCGAGGACAACGAGAACGTCACCGACCTGCTGGTGGCCGCCGACTCCGACCAGGCCGCCGTCCGCGCGGGCGCCGAGCGGCTGCTCGCGGGGCTGCCCAGCGTCACCGGCTCCACCGTGGCGCCCCCGCAGCCCACCCGGGAGCTGCTCGCCGTCCTCGCCGAGGCGGACGGACAGGCCGGGAAGCTCGGCGACGAGTACCTCTCCACCGAACACCTGCTCATCGCCCTCGCCGCCAAGGGCGGCGCGGCCGGCGAGCTCCTTTCCGCACAGGGCGCGACGGCGAAGAAGCTGCTGGCCGCCTTCGAGAACGCACGAGGAGGACGGCGGGTGACCACCCCCGACCCCGAGGGCCAGTACAAGGCCCTGGAGAAGTTCGGCACGGACTTCACGGCAGCCGCCCGCGAGGGCAAGCTCGACCCGGTCATCGGCCGCGACCAGGAGATCCGGCGCGTCGTGCAGGTGCTGTCGCGCCGTACGAAGAACAACCCGGTGCTCATCGGTGAGCCCGGCGTCGGCAAGACGGCCGTCGTCGAGGGCCTGGCCCAGCGCATCGTCAAGGGCGACGTCCCCGAGTCCCTGAAGAACAAGCGCCTGGTCTCCCTGGACCTCGGCGCGATGGTGGCCGGCGCGAAGTACCGCGGCGAGTTCGAGGAGCGGCTGAAGACCGTCCTCGCCGAGATCAAGTCGAGCGACGGCCAGATCATCACCTTCATCGACGAACTGCACACGGTCGTCGGCGCGGGCGCCGGCGGCGACTCGGCCATGGACGCGGGCAACATGCTCAAGCCCATGCTCGCCCGCGGCGAGCTGCGCATGGTCGGCGCGACCACCCTCGACGAGTACCGCGAGCGCATCGAGAAGGACCCGGCGCTGGAGCGGCGCTTCCAGCAGGTGCTGGTCGCCGAGCCGTCCGTGGAGGACACCATCGCGATCCTGCGCGGACTCAAGGGCCGCTACGAGGCCCACCACAAGGTCGTCATCAACGACAGCGCGCTGGTCGCGGCCGCGACCCTCTCCGACCGGTACATCACCTCCCGCTTCCTGCCCGACAAGGCCATCGACCTGGTCGACGAGGCGGCGTCGCGACTGCGCATGGAGATCGACTCCTCCCCCCTGGAGATCGACGAGCTGCAGCGCGCGGCGGACCGGCTGCGGATGGAGGAGCTGGCACTGCGCAACGAGTCCGACCCGGCCTCGCTGGAACGCCTGGAGAAGATCCGCAAGGACCTCGCGGACAAGGAGGAGGACCTGCGGGGCCTCACCGCCCGCTGGGAGAAGGAGAAGCAGTCCCTCAACCGGGTGGGCGAGCTCAAGGAGCGCCTGGACGACCTGCGCGGCCAGGCCGAGCGCGCACAGCGCGACGGGGACTTCGACTCCGCGTCCAAGCTGCTGTACGGGGAGATCCCGACCCTGGAGCGCGAGCTGGCGGAGGCCACGGAGGCCGAGGCGGAGGCCTCCAAGGGGACGATGGTCAAGGACGAGGTCGGGCCGGACGACATCGCCGACGTGGTCGGCGCCTGGACCGGCATCCCGGCGGGCCGGCTGCTGGAGGGCGAGACGCAGAAGCTGCTCCGGATGGAGGAGGAGCTGGGCCGCCGCCTGATCGGCCAGGGCGAGGCCGTGCGGGCCGTGTCGGACGCCGTGCGCCGCACCCGCGCCGGCATCGCCGACCCCGACCGTCCGACCGGCTCCTTCCTCTTCCTCGGCCCGACGGGCGTGGGCAAGACGGAGCTGGCCAAGGCGCTCGCGGACTTCCTCTTCGACGACGAGCGGGCCATGGTCCGCATCGACATGTCCGAGTACGGCGAGAAGCACAGCGTGGCCCGGCTGGTCGGCGCCCCGCCCGGGTACGTGGGCTACGAGGAGGGCGGCCAGCTCACCGAGGCCGTGCGCCGGCGCCCGTACAGCGTGGTCCTGCTCGACGAGGTGGAGAAGGCCCATCCCGAGGTCTTCGACGTCCTGCTCCAGGTCCTGGACGACGGGCGGCTCACCGACGGCCAGGGCCGGACCGTGGACTTCCGCAACGCCATCCTGGTCCTGACCTCGAACCTGGGCAGCCAGTTCCTGGTCGACCCCACCACCCCGGCGGAGCAGAAGAAACAGCAGGTCCTGGACGTGGTCAGGGCCTCCTTCAAGCCGGAGTTCCTCAACCGGCTGGACGACCTGGTGGTCTTCTCGGCCCTGTCCCGGGACGAGCTGGCGCACATCGCGGAGCTCCAGATCGCGCGGCTCGCCAAGCGCCTCGCCGACCGGCGCCTGACCCTGGACGTCACGCCGGAGGCCCTGGCCTGGCTGGCGGACAAGGGCAACGACCCGGCGTACGGCGCCCGCCCGCTGCGGCGCCTGATCCAGACGGCGATCGGCGACCGGCTGGCCAGGGAGATCCTCTCCGGCGGCGTCAAGGACGGCGACACCGTACGGGTGGACGTGGCCGGCGAGGACCTGCTGGTCGGCAAGGCGGTCTGAGGCCCCGGGCGGACCCCGGTGTCCGCCCGGAGCGGATCGGGCGTCCGGGGGTGGACACGGGGTAGGCGCGATGGGGGAGGATGAAGGTATCCGCACGAAGGGAAGTACACGGTGAGCATCGACCCGGCCTCGATTCCGAACTTCGGAGGGCAGCAGCCCGATCCGCAGGCCACAGGACCGGCGGGCCCCGTCGTCCCCGACCAGGACCTGGTCAAGCAGCTGCTGGATCAGATGGAGCTCAAGTACGTCGTCGACGACGAGGGCGACCTCGCGGCGCCGTGGGAGGAGTTCCGCACGTACTTCATGTTCCGCGGCGAGGACGAGCAGCAGGTCTTCTCCGTGCGGACCTTCTACGACCGTCCGCACAAGATCGACGAGAAGCCCCAGCTCCTCGAGTCGATCGACGACTGGAACCGCCGCACCCTGTGGCCGAAGGTCTACAGCCACACCCACGACGACGGCTCGGTCCGCCTGATCGGTGAGGCGCAGATGCTGATCGGCACCGGCGTCAGCCTGGAGCACTTCGTGTCCTCCACGGTCAGCTGGGTCCGCGCGTCCATCGAGTTCGACAAGTGGCTCGTCGAGCAGCTCGGCCTGGAGAAGGACATCGACTCCACGGGCGGCGACGAGACCGACGGGGACGCGAACTGACGGACGCCCCCGTCACAGCGGTACGCGCGCCACGAGCAGCAGGTACAGCCCGTAGCCGTACGAGAGCCCGGCCAGCCCCGCGGTCACCACGACCGCGGTGCGCGGCCGGGCTCTGGCCATGGCGGCGGCCAGCGGCAGCAGCAGCGGGAACGCCGGCAGCAGGAACCGCGGCTTCGACTCGAAGAACCCGGCCCCGCCGAGCGCCATCACCAGCAGGACCCCGGTGTACACGAGCAGCGGCAGCGCGGTGCGGTCGAGCACCAGCAGGGCCGCAAGCAGCCCGGCCGCGGCGAGCAGGACGACCGTCACGGTCGTGGCGAGCGGCACGTGCCCGCCGGTCAGGACCCGTTCCGCGGTGCGCAGCGCCCCGGCGCCGAAGTCGAAGCGCGAGCCCCAGCGCCGCTGCACGGTGAAGTACCCGCCGAGCGGATCCCGCCCCCGCACTCCGACGCTGAGCACGTACGCCGCCCAGCCCGCGGGCGCCAGCAGTGCCGCCGCCCACACCTCGGGTGCCCGGGCCCGGCGGACGACCAGCGCGTGCACGGCCACGGCGCACACGGCGGCCGCGACGGCGATCCCGGTCGGCCGGGTCAGTCCGGCGAGCGCCGCCAGGCCCGCGGCCCACAGCCAGCGGCCGCGCAGCAGGGCGTGGAGCGACCAGGCGGCGAGCGCGGCCAGCAGCGCCTCGGTGTAGGCGAGGGTCAGCACCACGGCGTGCGGCAGGGCCGCCCAGAGCCCCACGAGCAGCACCCCGGCACGCGGCCCGAGCAGCCGCTCCCCGATCCGGTACACCCCGACGGCGGCCACGGCGGCCGACACCCAGGCGACGAGCAGCCCGGCGGGCACCGTGCCGCCGGGCAGCACGGCGGAGACGAGCCGCACGAGCACCGGGTAGAGCGGGAAGAAGGCGTGGTCGCTCTGCACGGCCCCGGTGCCGGTCAGCGGGTCGGGCGACATCACGGTGCGCCCGTACCCGTCGGCGGCGATCCCGAGGTACCAGGCGGAGTCCCAGGACCGGCCGAGGACCCGCAGCGGATCCCGCCCGGCCCACCAGGAGCCGGCGGTGACCACGAGGACCCCGGCGCCCCGCACGGCGGCGAACACCCCGAGCGCGACCACCGCAGCGGGGGCGGCCGCTCGTACCGCCCGGAGCTCCGGCGGCAGCGCTGAGGCAGGGGTTCTGCTGCCCGTAGCCATGTGTCCCGACTCTCCCGATCTGCATCTGCACACCCAGCGGGCGACGGGAGCTCCGGGCCCTTGCGCGGCGGCCAGCTTCACACCGCTTCACGTCCCCCGCAAGGACTCCCCGGTATCCGGGCCGTGAACCGCAGGGGCGCCGGGCCCGGTGGCCCGCCTCGGAGGCGGCCCTCAGGCGCGTGAGTTCAGGAGGTGAGGCGTCGAAGGCGGCTGACGGCCTCGGCGAGGACGTCGTCCCTCTTGCAGAAGGTGAAGCGGACCTGGCTGCGCCCGGCGGCGGGGTCGTCGTAGAAGACGGAGTTGGGGATGGCAGCGACGCCGCAGCGTTCGGGGAGGGCGCGGCAGAAGGCCTGGCCGTCCGTCTCGCCGAAGGGGGTGATGTCGGTGGTGATGAAGTACGTGCCCTGGGGCTGGTAGACCTCGAACCCGGCCGCCCGCAGGCCGTCGCCGAGCAGGTCGCGCTTGCGCTGCAGGTCGGCGCAGAAGCTGTCGAAGTACGAGTCCGGCAGGCGGAGCGCCTCGGCGATCGCGTACTGGAACGGGCCCGCGCTCACGTAGGTCAGGTATTGCTTGGCCGTCCGGACGGCGGTCACGAGTTCCTGGGTGCCGGTCACCCAGCCGACCTTCCAGCCGGTGAAGGAGTAGGTCTTGCCGGCCGAGGAGATGGTGACCGTGCGCCCGCGCATGCCGGGCAGGCCCGCCAGGGGGGTGTGGGAGCCTTCGAAGACCAGGTGCTCGTACACCTCGTCCGTGACGACCAGCAGGTCGCGCTCCACCGCCAGCTCGGCGACGGCCGCCAGCTCGGCCGGGGTGAGGACGGTGCCCGTCGGGTTGTGCGGGGTGTTCAGCAGGAGCAGGCGGGTGCGCGGGGTGACCGCGGCGCGCAGCTCGTCCAGGTCGAGGACGAAGGCCCCGGCGTGCGGACGCAGGGTGACGGGGACCCGTACGGCCCCGGCCATGGCGATGCAGGCCGCGTACGAGTCGTAGAACGGTTCGAGGGCGATGACCTCGTCACCCGGTTCCAGCAGGGCGAGCAGGGAGGCGGCGATGGCCTCCGTGGCGCCCGCCGTGACCAGGACCTCCGTGTCGGGGTCGTAGGACAGGCCGTAGAAGCGCTGCTGGTGTGCGGCGATCGCGGTGCGCAGCTCGGGGACGCCGGGGCCGGGCGGGTACTGGTTGCCGAGGCCCGTGAGGACCGCGCGGGAGGCCGCCTCGGCGATCTCGCGCGGGCCGTCGGTGTCGGGGAAGCCCTGGCCGAGGTTGATCGACCCGGTACGGGCGGCCAGCATCGACATCTCCGCGAAGATCGTGGTGCCGAAGGCCGCCAGCCGGCGGTTCAGGAAGGGGCGGTTGCTGCTCACGGGTGCGGTCATGGGCGTCATCCTGCGGGCAACCTCTGGACTTGCTCAAGTGTGCTTTGGCCCGTGTGGCCTGCGGGCATCCCCCGGTCACGCGGGACGAGGGGATCCCGCTCCCCGGGAAGACCGGGGTGGCAGAGAGGGGGCGGACATGGGGTTCGTCTTCGTTGTGATCGGGTTCCTGATCGTCGTCGCCGTCGTCGTGGTCGTGGCGGTCCGCACCGCGGGCGGCAGGTCGTCGTCCGGGTCGAGGGGGTGGTCGGGCGACGGTTCCGCCGGCTGTGCGGGCGGGTCGTCGTCCTGCGGCTCCTCCTCGTCCTGCGGGGGCGGGGGTTGCGGCGGTTCCAGCTGACACGGGGCTGCGGGGAAGGGGGTGCCCGGCGGCTTGACTTCCGCCGGGCGTCTTCTTGTTCTCCCATGCATCACGACGCGCGGGACGCAACTCGTTGAACACGTGAACTGGGTAGCCCCCGGGGGGATGTAAACCACGTCAAGTTGGGTAAAAGCGCTGTGAGTGCCGTGCCTTTCATGATTCCCTCGGTTGAGTAGACCAGTCCCCGGACCTCCCGGGACTTCCTGTGGACCCGTGCCGGTGTCCCCCCACCCGTTGACTACCGCTGGCGGGCCCCGGCCCATCTCCCTCGCGCGTTTGCGGAGCCGACTCATGCTCACGACCCTCCAGACCACCTACACCGACACGCGTGCCGCCGACCTCGCCTGGGCTCTGGGGCGGGACCGGCTGCCCGCCCTGGCCGTACTGAACCTCGAACTGGTGGGCGCAAAAGTGGAGTTGCGCCTGCTCGGGGCCTCCCACCAGGTGCTCCTGGAGGAGGGGGAGGTGCTCTGCTCGGAGACGGTCGCCTGCATGCCCGGCAGCAGTACGCCGCTGCCGCTCGGCGTGGCCAAGCGGGTGGGTGACTGGGAGTACGAGTTCGCCGCGCGGGTCGAGACCCTGTCCCGCGGCTCCTTCGCGGGGCGGGCGCAGGAACTGCTCGCGCTGGTCGCCGACCACCCGAACGGACTAGCGGGCACCTTCCCGGGCAGTCCGCACGCCTTCACCGCCATGCTGGCCCAGCGCTACGAAGGCCAGGTGCGCTGGCGGACCTGGCACGCGTATCCGCAGGAAGGGCAGCTCGTGGCCACCAGGACGCGGGTCGGGGTGCGCGTCGGTGCCACCGCCGGGACGGCCGCGGAGGCCCCCGCGCTGCTGTGAAACCCGCCGGCCCGGCGCCGGGGCGGCCCCGGGTGCGGCGACCGGCTCCCCATTACGCCAACTGGCTGGAACAGTGGGTGACTTGCACCCATGTGGGTGACCGGGTCGAGGTGGGCGGTGACGTACGGTTCGCTTCATGATCGACCGTTCCGTCCCGCGCCGGGTGCTTCCGGCTCCGGAGCCGAGGGACGCGGCGGCCGTCCCGGCCGCCCTGCCCGTACGGCCCCGGACCGGCCGACTCCTCGTCCTGGCCACCGTCTTCGTCTGCGCCGCCTGCGGGCTCGTGTACGAACTGGAGCTGCTCGCCCTGGGCTCCTATCTCATCGGCGATTCCGTCACCCAGGCGTCGGTCGTGCTGTCCGTCATGGTCTTCGCCATGGGCGTCGGCTCCCTCCTCGCCAAACGCCTCCGCAAGCGCCCCGCCTTCGGCTTCGGCATGATCGAGGCCGGCCTCGCCCTGCTCGGCGGACTCTCCGCCACCGCGCTGTACGCGAGCTTCGCCTGGCTGGGCGAGTCCCGGCCCGCGCTCGTCGCCTTCTCCTTCGCCATCGGGGTGCTCATCGGCGCGGAGATCCCCCTGCTGATGGTCCTCATCCAGCGCATCCGCAGACAGGACGCGGGCGGGGCCGTCGCCGACCTGTTCGCCGCGGACTACGTCGGAGCCCTGGTCGGCGGCCTCGCCTTCCCCTTCCTGCTGCTCCCGCTGCTCGGGCAGCTCACCGGCGCCATGTTCACCGGCACCGTCAACGCGGTCGCCGGAGCGGGGCTGGTGCTGTGGCTGTTCCGCCGCGACCTGAGCCGCCGCTGCCGCTGGACGCTGATCGCCGCCAACGTGACCGTCCTGGCCGTACTCGCCTCCGCGACCGTCCTCGCCGACGACTTCGAACGGCTCGCCCGGCGCGCCGTGTACGGCGGGGAGGTGCGGGTCGCCGTCCGGACGGGGGTGCAGGAGCTGGTGCTCACCGGCCCCCGCACCGGTTCCCCGCGCTCCCTCGACCTGTACCTCGACGGGCGGCTGCGGGTCAGCGGCTACGACGAGTACCGCTACCACGAGGCCCTGGTGCACCCCGCGATGACCGGCCCGCACCGCCGCGTCCTGGTCCTCGGCGGCGGCGACGGGCTCGCCGCCCGCGAGGTGCTCCGCTACCGCGACGTCGCCTCCGTCACCGTCGTCGAGCTCGACCCCGGAGTGGTCCGCCTCGCGCGCACCGACCCGATGCTCTCCGTGCTCAACGCCGGGGCCTACGAGGATCCGCGCCTGGAGGTCGTCACCCAGGACGCCTTCGGCTGGCTGCGCGGCGCGGCCGCCCGGGACCGGTTCGACGTGATCGTCTCCGACCTCCCCGACCCCGGCATCACCTCCAGCACCAAGCTGTACTCGCAGGAGTTCTACGGGCTCGCCGCGCGGGCCCTGAGCCTTGGCGGCCGGATCGCGGTGCACGCCGGGCCGCTGGCCACGCGGCTGCGCACGTACTGGACGGTGGACTCCACCCTCCGCGCCGCGGGCCTGCTGACTGCCCCCTACAGTGCGGGCGGCCGCCTCTCGGGCTTCGCCGCCGGCCCCGACCGCACCCCGTTCGGCATGGCCTCCGCGCCGCCGCAGGACTGGGGCCTGGTGCTGGCCGCCCGCGACCAGGTCCCCCAGTTGCGCGTGGACGGTGACACACCGCCGCTCAGCTGCCTGTCGACCCGCTCCCTGGAGGACGCCGCACGGGACGCGGAACGGACCCGGATGCCCGGACTGCCGCCGTCGACCCTGCCGCACCCGAGGTATTCGTGACCGGGTGTCGGTGCCGCACCGGGGACGGGACGGAGTCCGCTCGGTAGGCTCGACCACATGGAGCATCAGGTGTTCGTCCCGGTACCGGCCGACGACCTCCGCGCCGTGCTGCGCGACCCCGACCGGGTGGCCCGCTGCGTGCCGGGTCTCCAGCAGGACGCCGACACCGGCTCCGGCCCGCTCTCGGGCCGGCTGAAGGTCAGGGTCGGCGGGCACACCGTGACCTACCGGGGGTCCCTGTCCCTGACCGAACAGGAGCCCGGCCGGTTCGCCCTCGAGGGCGAGGGGACGGAGGTGCGGGGCAACGGGGCCGTCAAGCTCTCCGTCGTGCTCCGGCTGACCCCGGCGACGGGCGGCACCCGGCTGGACTTCACCACCGGCGGCGCGGCCGACGGACGCGCCGTGGCCTTCACCCCGCAGGCCACGACCACCGCCGTGCGGCGGCTGCTGGACCGGGCCGCCGAACAGCTCGCCGCGCTGGCGGCCGCGCCCGCCACGGCGGCGGCGGAGCCGGCCGGGCCCGAGGAGAGCGACCCGGTGGCGGACGCCGAGGCGGCCGAAGCCGCCGGGGCCACCGGGCGGGACTCCGACGACTCCGGGGACGAGGCCACCGAGGTCACCGCGTCCGTGTTCGACACCGACGTGCCGCCGCCCTCCCTCGACCCTTTCCTGGAGTCGGAGTTCACCGATCTGGGCGACCTGGGGGCCGTGCGGCCCCCGGCCGAGGCCGCCCACGCCCGGCGCACCATGATCGGCCGCAGCGCCGAGGAGGTGGACCACGCGCCCCCCCGCGGCCGGTACGCCCCCGTTCCCGCGCCCGCGGCCACCACCGCGGCGGACAGCCTGCGGTGGATCGCCCCGGCCGCCGCCCTCGCCGTCGCCTCGGCCGTGGTGCTGGGACGGGCGCTGCGCCGTCGCCGCTGAGCCCCGCCCGGTCCCGCGCCCCGGGCTGATCCGTCCTGATCGACGGGACACCCCCTAGGGTCGACCGTATGACTACGCAACTGACCGCCGGCGGCGCCGAGGTGACCGTCGACCAGGAGAACGGCTGCCGGATCAGCAGTCTGCGCATCGACGGGACGGAGCTGTTGCGCCAGGGCCCGAGGTACGGGGCCTTCCCGATGGTCCCGTGGTGCGGGCGCACGGCGAACGGCCGGTTCCGGGACGGGGCGACCGAGCACCAGATGCCGCTCAACCACCCGCCCCACGCCCTCCACGGCTTCGGGCGCGAGGCGGCCTGGCGCCCGGCCGGGGCCACGGCGAACGGGGCGGTCTTCACCTACGACCTCGCCGACCCCTGGCCGTACCCGGGACGGGTCACCCAGGTCTTCGAGCTGAGCGAGAACGCGCTGACCCTGACCATGGGCGTCGAGACGTACGGGGACTCCTTCCCGGCCCAGGCGGGCTGGCACCCCTGGTTCCGGCGCAGCCTCGATCCCGGCGGCGAGGAGGTGAAGGTGGCCTTCGACGCCGCCTGGCAGGAGGAGCGCGGCGCCGACCACATCCCCACCGGCCGCCGCATCGAGCCCCTGCCGGGCCCGTGGGACGACTGCTTCGGCATGCCGGACGGCGTGGACGTCACCCTGACCTGGCCCGGCGCCCTGGAGCTGCGGGTCACCAGCCGCGCCGAATGGGTGGTCGTCTACGACGAGGAGCCCGAGGCCGTCTGCGTGGAGCCCCAGTCGGGACCGCCGAACGGACTGAACACCCTGCCCCGCCTGGTCACCCCGGTCGACCCGCTGGAGGTCTCCAGCACCTGGACCTGGCGGCGGCTCGGATAAGGCCCCGCAGGGGTGTCCGGGGGCCGGAGTCGCCCGGTCCGATCCACCGGACACCCCCTAAGCTCGGGGGCATGAGTGACGTACGCGATGCGCTTCTGCAGCAGATCAAGGACAAGGCCGTCGTGCACGGCAAGGTGACCCTCTCCTCCGGCCGTGAGGCCGACTACTACATCGACCTCCGCAGGATCACCCTCGACGGCGAGGCGGCCCCCCTGGTCGGCCAGGTCATGCTCGACCTCACCGCCGATCTCGACTTCGACTGCGTCGGGGGTCTGACCCTGGGCGCCGACCCGGTCGCCACCTCGATGCTGCACGCCTCCGCCGCGCGCGGCGAGCGCCTCGACGCCTTCGTCGTCCGCAAGGCGCAGAAGGCCCACGGCATGCAGCGGCGCATCGAGGGCACCGACGTGCGGGGCAAGCGCTGCCTGGTCGTCGAGGACACCTCGACCACCGGCGGGTCCCCGCTGACCGCCGTGGAGGCGGTCCGTGAGGCGGGTGGCGAGGTCGTCGCCGTCGCCACGATCGTGGACCGCGGGGCGGCCGGGGCCATCGCCGAGGCGGGCCTGCCCTACCTCACCGGCTACCGCCTCGAGGACCTCGGCCTCTCCTAGGCGGCCGGACCGGGTGGGTGCGCCCGGCCCGTGCGCACCTGGTGACCAAGGTCCCCCGGGGGCGCGGACCCAGTCCTGACCTGCCCGTTTCCTGGGCGTCGGGATGTTTCACGTGAAACATCCCGACGCGATCCGGCCTTACCGGTGACGGGAGGGGTGGAGTGTCGCGCGGAGTCTGGAAAGATAGGCGCGACGATGACGTCGCCCCCAGGTCAGGGCCCGCAATAAGCACACTCCCGCACATCCAAGGAGCGGACATGCCCATCGCAACCCCCGAGGTCTACAACGAGATGCTCGACCGGGCGAAGGCAGGTAAGTTCGCCTACCCGGCCATCAACGTGACCTCCTCCCAGACCCTGCACGCTGCCCTGCGCGGCTTCGCGGAGGCCGAGAGCGACGGCATCATCCAGATTTCCACCGGCGGTGCGGAGTTCCTGGGTGGCCAGTACAACAAGGACATGGTCACCGGCGCCGTCGCCCTGGCCGAGTTCGCGCACGTCGTGGCCGCCAAGTACGACATCACGGTCGCCCTGCACACGGACCACTGCCCCAAGGACAAGCTGGACGGTTACGTACGTCCGCTCCTGGACATCTCGGCCGAGCGTGTGGGCCGCGGTCTGAACCCGCTCTTCCAGTCGCACATGTGGGACGGCTCCGCCGAGACCCTGGCCGACAACCTGGCCATCGGCCAGGAGCTGCTCGCCAAGGCCGCCGCCGCGAAGATCATCCTTGAGGTCGAGATCACCCCGACCGGCGGCGAGGAGGACGGCGTCAGCCACGAGATCAACGACGAGCTGTACACCACCGTCGAGGACGCGATCCGTACCGCCGAGGCCCTGGGCCTGGGCGAGAAGGGCCGCTACCTGCTGGCCGCCTCCTTCGGCAACGTCCACGGCGTCTACAAGCCGGGCAACGTCGTCCTGCGCCCCGAGCTCCTCAAGGACCTCCAGGCCGGTGTCGCCGAGAAGTTCGGCAAGGTCTCCCCGTTCGACTTCGTCTTCCACGGCGGGTCGGGCTCCACGGCCGAGGAGATCGCCACCGCGCTGGAGAACGGCGTCGTGAAGATGAACCTCGACACCGACACCCAGTACGCCTTCACCCGCCCGGTCGTGGACCACATGTTCCGCAACTACGACGCGGTGCTGAAGGTCGACGGAGAGGTCGGCACCAAGTCCAAGTACGACCCCCGCACCTGGGGCAAGGCGGCCGAGGCCGGCATGGCCGCGCGCGTCACCGAGGCGTGCGCGAACCTGCGCTCGACCGGTACGAAGCTGAAGTAGTCAGCCGGGCGCGTCCCCGCAGGGCCCGGTCCCCGTCCCACGACGGCGGACCGGGCCCTGCGGCCTTTCCCGCATGCAGTCGTCGTGGCTCCCGCCCCGGCGAGGGTGCCGGGGCGCCCTCCGGCAGGTCCCGCGATACCCCAGACTGGGTGCATGTCCATTCACCAGAACCTGCTCGGGGGCCCCGCCCCCACCCATCTGCCCGACGAGCCGGGCCGCGAGGCGCTCGCCGCGGGCACCCCCGCCGCCGAGGTGGCCGCCGCGCACCCCACCTCCTCGCTCGCCTGGGCCACGCTCGCCGACGAGGCCTTCGCGGGCGGACGCACCGTCGAGTCCTACGCCTACGCGCGCACCGGCTACCACCGCGGTCTGGACGCGCTGCGCCGCGCCGGCTGGAAGGGGCACGGCCCGGTGCCGTGGGAGCACGAGCCGAACCGCGGTTTCCTGCGCGCCCTGCACGCCCTGGCCCGCGCTGCCGGGGCCATCGGCGAGAAGGAGGAGTACGAGCGCTGCTCGACCTTCCTGCGCGACTCGTCCGAGACCGCCGCGGACGCGCTGAACGCCTGAGCCGCCCGGCGGGGGGTGCGCGGCCGGTATGTGACCTGCCCCACTCCCCGCTGGAGCGCCGGCGCACCGGGGTCCTATGATGCGGGCAGGGGACCGGGGCTCCACTCACCTCACCGGAAGGAGCGGACCGCTACCCGGAAGCACGTGTCGAGGAGACAGCGATGTCGCACGCCCTTGATGCCTCCGGAGACGGTTCGGCCACCCCGAACCTCGACTTCGCCGGCACCACCCCGTACGAGGACTACGTCCAGGCGGACGTCCTCACCCACCTCCAGCAGCTGCGCTCGGACGACCCGGGCGAGATGGTCTTCCTGGTCACGACCCAGGTCATGGAGCTGTGGTTCACCGTCATCGTCCACGAGTGGGAGACCGCCGCCCGCGCACTGCGCGAGGACCGCATCCCGGTGGCGATGGACGCGCTGAAACGATCCCTCCGTGAACTGGAGGCCCTCAACGCCTCCTGGCGCCCGCTGGCGCAGCTCACCCCCGGACAGTTCAACTCCTACCGCGCCGCCCTCGGCGAGGGGTCCGGGTTCCAGTCGGCCATGTACCGGCGGATGGAGTTCCTGCTCGGCGACAAGTCGGCCTCCATGCTGGTCCCGCACCGCGGCGCCCCGCGCGTCCACGCGGAACTGGAGAAGGCCCTCCACGAGCCCAGCCTCTACGACGAGGTCCTGCGCCTGCTCGCGCGCCGCGGCCTCGCGGTCCCGGCCGCCGTCCTGGACCGCGACCTCGCCCAGCGCTACGAGCCCTCCCCGGAGGTCGAGGCCGTCTGGACGGCCCTGTACGCCGACCCGGACGCCGAGGCCGACCTGCACCGCCTCGGCGAGGTCCTCACGGACGTCGCCGAGCTCGTCTGGCGCTGGCGCAACGACCACCTGGTGGCCACCCGCCGTGCGATGGGCGCGAAGACCGGCACCGGAGGCTCCGCCGGGGTGGCGTGGCTGGAGAAGCGCGCGACGAAGAACGTCTTCCCGGAGCTCTGGACGGCGCGCAGCCATGTCTGAGTCGACCGCGATACCCGACCTGGCGGCGCGCGCCGCCGCGCTCGACGCCGCCGACGAGCTCGGCAAGCTCCGCGAGCGCTTCACCCTGCCCGACGGCGTCGTCTACCTGGACGGCAACTCCCTCGGCGCACTCCCGGCCGGCGTCGCCGCCGCCACCGCCGACGTGGTCACGCGCCAGTGGGGCGAGCTGCTCATCCGCTCCTGGGACGAGAGCGAGTGGTGGACCGCCCCCGAGCGGATCGGCGACAAGATCGCCCCGCTGCTCGGCGCGGCCCCCGGCCAGGTGGTGGTCGGCGACTCCACCAGCGTCAACCTGTTCAAGGCCCTGGTCGGCGCCGCCCGGCTGGCCGGGCCCGGCCGTACCCGGCTGCTGGTCGACGCCGCCACCTTCCCGACCGACGGCTACATCGCCCGCTCGGCGGCCCGGATGACCGGCCTGACGGCGGTTCCCACCGATCCGGCGGACGTCCTCGCGGCCCTCGGCCCGGACACGGCCGTCGTGCTCCTGAACCACGTCGACTACCGCACCGGCCGCCTCCACGACCTGCCGGGCCTCACCGCCGCCGCCCGCGCGGCGGGCGCCGTGATCGTCTGGGACCTCTGCCACTCGGCGGGGGCACTGCCCGTCGGACTCGACGCGCACGCCGTGGACCTGGCGGTCGGCTGCACGTACAAGTACCTGAACGGCGGACCCGGCTCCCCGGCGTACCTGTACATCGCCGAACGCCACCAGGCGGCCTTCGACTCCCCCCTGCCGGGGTGGAACGGCCACGCCGACCCCTTCGCCATGACCCCGGACTACCACCCGGCCGACGGGGCGCGGCGGGGCCGGGTCGGCACCCCCGACATCCTGTCCATGCTGGCCCTGGAGGCGGCACTCGACGCCTGGGACGGGGTCCGGGTCGAGGCGGTGCGGGCCAAGTCGCTCGCCCTGACCGACTTCTTCCTCGACTGCGTGGCGGCGTACGTCCCGCAGGGCCTCGTCGAGTCGGTCACCCCGGCCGAGCACGCCCGGCGCGGCAGCCAGGTCTCGCTGCGCACGGAGAACGCCCGCGAGGTCATGCGGGAGCTGATCTCCCGCGGTGTCGTCGGCGACTTCCGGGCACCTGACGTCCTGCGCTTCGGCTTCACCCCGCTGTACGTCGGATTCGCCGACGCGGAGCGTGCCGCGCGCACCCTGGGTCACGTTTTCGGGTGACCCGGTAGCGAAACGTCACATCACCGGGCGGGCGGGGCTGAGGCTCCGCCCGCTCCGGTATATCCGGGGGCTCGCACGGAACGGCCCGTTCCGGACTGATACGGTCCCGCTCTGCTGAAACACCGGAACATCTGCCCCCGCTGTCCCACGCGTTACCGAGAGGTTGAGCCGATGACGGACCCCGCCGCAGTGGAACGGGACGCCGCCGAGGCCGCATCGGCCTTCTCCCATCCGGCCGTCGCCCCGGACGCGAGCGCCGCCTACGGAGAACACCCCGACCAGCTCGTCGACTTCTACGCCCCGTGCGGCGAAACCCCGGGGCAGGCGCCCCTGGTGGTGCTCCTGCACGGCGGCGCCTGGCGGGCCCCGTACGACCGGCAGCACGCCACCCCGCTGGCCGGATTCCTGGCGCGGCAAGGTTTTGCCGTCGCCAACGTCGAGTACCGGCGCGGCAGTTCGCTCCCGCACCAGGACGCCGGGGGGCCGGTCGCCGGGCGCTGGCCGGAGACCCTGGACGACGTCGCCGCCGCGCTGGACGCGCTGCCCGAGCTGGCCGCCTCGGTACTGCCGCAGGCCGACGTCCGACGCCTCGTCGTGACCGGCCACTCGGCCGGCGGCCAGCTCGCGCTGTGGGCGGCCGCCCGGCACGTGCTCCCGTACGGCTCCCCGTGGCGGCTGGCCTCCCCGCCTCCGCTGCGCGGCGTCGTGGCGCTGGCCCCCATCGCGGACTTCGCGGTGGCCCAGGAACTGGACGTCTGCGGGGGCGCCTGCGAACAGCTGCTGGGCGGGGCCGCGCACTGGCAGGACCGGCTCCCGTACGCGGACCCGGCGGCCCTGCTCCCGACGGGCATCGCCACCGCGGTGGTGCACGGCCGCGAGGACATCGTGGTCCCGCCGCGGGTGGCGGAGTCGTACGTGGCCGCAGCCGCCAAGGCGGGGGAGACGGTCGGCCTGACGCTGCTGGACGGGGTGGGGCACTTCCCCCTCATCGACCCGGCGGCGGACGCGTGCGCGGTGGTCGCGGAGGAGATCGCGCAGCTCGCCTGGTAGCCGCCTGCCGAGGCCCAACGGGACGGCTGCGGGGCCGCGTTGTCGTGTCAGGGGCATCGGGTGGATTTCCGGGGAATACTTCCGACGCTGACGGGGCTGACGTGTGGGAGCTGAGGGGGAGCGGGGCCGAGCCGCTGGAGGCGGAGGATCCGCGTCAGGTCGGGCCGATACCGCTGGCCGGGCGGCTCGGGGCAGGCGGCATGGGGCGGGTGTACCTCGGGGTGCAGGACGGCCGGTACGTCGCCGTCAAGCAGCTGCTGGCCTCCGTGGTCGGCGAGGACAAGGACTTCCTGCGGCGCTTCGGGCACGAGCTGGACAATCTGGCCCGGCTGCCCGAGGGCGCGACCGCGCCGCTGCTCGCCGGCGACCGTGCCGCCCGGCCGCCGTGGTTCGCCACCGCGTACGTTCCCGGGATCACGCTGAAGGAAGCCGTCGAACTGCACGGCGGACCCCTGCCCGCGGACGCGCTGTGGCTGCTGCTGCGCGAGGCGGCGGCCGGTCTGGTGGCGGTGCACGCGCTGGACATGGTGCACCGGGACCTGAAGCCGTCCAACGCCATGCTGACCCTCGACGGTCTCACCCTGATCGACTTCGGCGTCGCCCGGGCCGCCGAGCAGAGCCGGCTGACCAGGACCGGCATGGTCGTCGGCACCCCCGCCTACATGGCGCCCGAACAGGCCTCGGGGACCAAAGGGCTGAGCGGCGCCACCGACGTCTTCGCACTGGGTTCGGTCCTTGCGTACGCGGCCTGCGGCCGGCCGCCCTTCGGCGACGAGTCGGGGCACGGCGTGCTGTACCGCATCGTCCACGAAGAGGCCGACCTGGCGCCGCTGCGGGAGCTGGACCCGGACCTCGCCGAGCTCGTCTCGGCCTGCCTCGACAAGGACCCCGAGGGCCGTCCCACCGCTGCCGAACTCGTCGAACGGGTCACGGAGCGAGGCCCGTTCACCGCTCCGCTGTGGCCCGGCGCGATATCCGAGAGGCTGGCGGAGCGGGCCGCCTTCGCCGCGCGGGTGCAGGAGGTCGACGTGCCGACGCTCCCCCTCGCGGGGGCGGCAACAGAAGCGGAGGAGACTCCCGGACCGTCCGCGGCTTCCGTCCCGTCCGCGGCCTCCGTCCCGGCGGCGGCTTCCGGACCGGTGGCTCCCGGACCGGCCGCGGTGACGGCGCCGGAGGCCGGGGCCGCGTCCCGCCCCGACGGGCCGGGCCGGCCGGAGCGGCGGCGCCGTACCCGGATCTTCCTCGCCGTCGTCCCCGTCGTGGTGGTCGGCGGGGGCACGACCCTGGCCATCCAGCACCTGCCGTTCGTGCCACCGCCCCGGGCCGAGGCGAAGGCCGACCCGTCCGCCTCGCCAGCCTCGCCCGGCGCGCCGGCTCCGGTGACGGCGGGCGGGAGCCCCTCGGCCTCCTCGGCCCCGGCGAGCCCGCCGCCGGCCGGGGAGCAGCCCGTGCAGGACGGCGGAGCCGCGGCGAGCGGCGGCCAGGACGGGTCCGGCCCGGCGGCCGGCGGCGCCGCGGCCGGGCCGGGTGCCGTCGGCGGGGGCGGGACCGGGACCGGTACGCAGCCCGGCGCGGGCGCGGGCGGCGGCTCCGCCGGCCCTGGGCCCGGCACCTCAGGCGCCCCGAGCCGCCCGGCCACCACACCCGCTCCGGGCAAGCCCCCGGCCACCCCGCCCCCGGCCTCCGGCACGTACCGCTACCGCAACGGCGACAACGGCCAGTGCGTCAGCCAGGTCTTCGGCGCCGCGAGCCACGGGGCGTGCGGGGACGCCTCCACCCGATGGACGGTCCAGGGCAGGTCCGACGGCAGCTTCAAGCTCGTCAACCAGCAGTCCGGCCAGTGCCTGTACTCCAACGGGCTCGGCCAGGCCGTGTTCGTCGGCGACTGCGCCCAGGACATCGGCAGGCTGTGGCGCGCGGGCGGGGACGGCAGCCTGCGGAGCGAGTTCGGCGGCGGCTGCCTCGACCCGTACATGGGCACCGGCCTCTACACGATGACCTGCGCCGGAAAGGCCTCGCAGCGCTGGACGCGGCAGGCTTAGGCAGGCCCGGCCGGATCGGCCCGGGTACGCCGGTGGGGCGGCGGTTCGTCCGCCGCCCCACCGGTGCACCGCCGGTTCCTAGAGGAACGAGTTGATCTCGATCGTCTCGGTGCGGCCGGGGCCGACGCCGATCGCCGAGATCGGGGCGCCCGACATCTCCTCGAGGGCCTTGACGTACGCCTGGGCGTTCTTCGGGAGGTCCGCGAAGGTCTTGGCCTTGGTGATGTCCTCGGACCAGCCGGGGAGGGTCTCGTAGATTGGCTTCGCGTGGTGGAAGTCCGACTGCGAGTAGGGGAGCTCCTCGACGCGCTTGCCGTCGATCTCGTACGCGACGCAGACCGGGATCTCCTCCCAGCCGGTCAGCACGTCCAGCTTGGTGAGGAAGAAGTCCGTCAGGCCGTTCACGCGGGTCGCGTAGCGGGCGATCGGGGCGTCGAACCAGCCGCAGCGGCGGTCGCGGCCGGTGGTGACACCGCGCTCGCCACCGATGCGGCGCAGGGCCTCGCCGTCCTCGTCGAACAGCTCCGTCGGGAACGGGCCGGCGCCGACGCGGGTCGTGTAGGCCTTGAGGATGCCGATGACGCGGCTGATCTTCGTCGGGCCCACGCCGGTGCCGGTGCAGGCGCCGCCGGCGGTCGGGTTCGAGGAGGTGACGAAGGGGTACGTGCCGTGGTCGACGTCGAGCAGGGTGCCCTGGCCGCCCTCGAAGAGCACGACCTTGTCCTCGTCGAGCGCGTTGTTGAGGATCAGGGTGGTGTCGGCGACGTAGCCCTTGATCTGGTCCGCGTACTGGAGCATCTCCTCGACGATCGCGGAGGCCTCGATCGCGCGGCGGTTGTACAGCTTCGCGAGGAGCTGGTTCTTGCCCTCCAGCGCCGCTTCGACCTTCTGGGTGAGGATCGACTCGTCGTAGAGGTCCTGGACGCGGATGCCGACGCGGTTGATCTTGTCCGCGTACGTCGGGCCGATGCCGCGGCCGGTCGTACCGATCTTGCGCTTGCCGAGGAAACGCTCGCCGACCTTGTCGAGGGTGACGTTGTACGGCGTGATCAAGTGCGCGTTGCCGCTGATGAGCAGCTTGGAGGTGTCGATGCCGCGCTCGTTCAGGCCGCGCAGCTCGGAGAGCAGGACAGCCGGGTCGACGACGACGCCGTTACCGATGACCGGGGTGCATCCGGGGGAGAGGATGCCGGAGGGGAGAAGGTGCAGCGCGTACTTCTGGTCGCCTACGACGACCGTGTGGCCGGCGTTGTTGCCGCCCTGGTAGCGCACCACATAATCAACGGATCCACCGAGCAGGTCGGTGGCCTTTCCCTTGCCCTCGTCACCCCACTGAGCTCCGAGCAGCACAAGAGCGGGCACAGGCGTACACCTCTTCCGGATGGGGCATGTCCAAGGTCAGGGGGCGTACGACGATGTACACCGCAGGCTGAGCCGTCGGACCGGTACCCCGGAATAGACGAAGGCCCTGGCGCAATAGCGCAAGGGCCTCTTGCACAAAGATGCTACCCGAGGAAGGACCGAGGTGTCGGCTCCAGAGCCCACCATGAGCCATGCGGGCGCGCCGGTAGGCGGCCTTCTCGTGCTCGTCGACCCGGTCGCCCGCCGTCTTGACGGCGAGTCCGTGCGGATCGCGAAGGATGTGTTGTCAGCGGGAGCGGCGGCGAAAATCTGCCTCCCGGACTCGCAGGAGGAATTCGCGCGGGCCCTCGCCCGCCGGGGTCATCGGCGGCTGGTGATCGTGGGCGACGACCGGGCCCTGGTGCGGGCCGTCGGGCTGCTGCACCGGGAGCGGGGGCTCGCCGAGGGGCCCCTGGCGCTGATCCCGGTCGGGTCCGCGGGCTCGCTGGGGCTGGCGTGCTCCCTGGGCGTGCCGCTGTCGGCGGTGGCGGCGGCGCGGGCGGTGCTGGACGGGACGGTCCGCGCCTGCGACCTGCTGGTCGACGACAGCGACGGGGTCGTGCTGGGGGCGCTGCGGATCCCGCCGGTGCGGGGGGCGGGGCGGCCGGACGGGCGTCCGGGGCCGTCGGTGTGGAGCGCCTACCGCTCGCTGGTCCGTACGCTCGTCCGCCCGCCGGGGCCGGGCGGCGGCGGCCACCGGCTGCGGGTGGAGGCGGACGGGGTGGTGCTGGCGGACGTGGACCGGCCGGTGGAGGACGTCTCGGTGACCGCGCGGGACACCGGTGGACTGGCCGAGGTCGTGGTGCGGCCCGGCGGGACCGGCTCGGCCGTCCGGGCCCGGGCCAGGTCGGTGACGGTGTCGGGGGCGGACTTCCGCTACCGGGCCGACGCCGCGATGACGGGCCCGGTCCGGCGGCGTACGTGGACCCTGCGCCCGGGCGCGTGGACGCTCACCCTGCCGCGGTGAGGCCCGGCCGCGGCGACGGCGCCACAGGAGGGACCGGGCCCGGGGCGCCCTGAGGGCCTCGCGCGGGTGCCGTGTCCGGAAGGGCTTGCCGGGCCGCGGCGTCCGGTGCGGTGCATCGCACGGCGGAGGGCCGCGGCCCGTACTGGACGTACGTGGGCCGCCCACGCGGCGAGGTGCCGTGCCGGGGCCCGGACCCGGTGCGCCTTTCCGGGCACGGCACCGGATGACGGGCGGCACTGCGGGCTGCCGCTGTGCCTGCTGCGGCGTTCTGCCGGGCTGCGGTCGTGGCGGCCGTGCTGACCCGGCCGGTCCGACGGGCGCCGTCCTGTGGCTCCCGGGCCTCCGACGCCTGGGCCGCGGTCGGCGGCGGGGCGGACCAGGACACCCCCGGGGGGTGTCCTGGCGGGTCAGAACTCGACGAGCAGCCGCTCCAGGCCCCGGATGACGTAGCCCTCCTGCCAGCGGGGTTCCTCGACGAGCCGCAGCGGGGGGACGCCGTCCGCCAGCAGGGCCCCGAAGGACGCCTCCAGCTCCCGTCGCGCCAGCGGAGCGCCCAGGCAGTAGTGGATCCCGGCGCCGAAGCTCAGATGCGGATTGTCGGTCCGCCCCAGCTCCAGCGTGTCGGGGTCCGGGAACCGTGCGGGGTCCCGGTTCGCGGAGCCGAAGAGCAGCGCGACCTCCGCCCCGCGCGGGACGAGCGTGTCCCCGATCCGGATGTCGTCGAGCACCCAGCGCTCGAACATCTGCAGCGGCGTGTCGTAACGCATGAGTTCATCCACAGCTGTGGACAACTTTTCCGGAGGCGGCCCTCCGGGGTGCGCGCGCAGGGCCGCGAGCTGCCCGGGATTGCGGAACAGGGCCCACCATCCGTTGACGGTGGTGTTGACCGTGGCCTCGTGTCCGGCGTTCAGCAGCAGGACGCAGGTGGAGATCATCTCCTGCTCGCTGAGGCGGCCGTCCTCGTCGTGCGCGGCGATCAGCGCGGAGATCAGGTCCTCGCCGGGGCGGCTGCGCCGTTCGGTGATCAGCCCCCTCAGGTAGGCGCTGAACTCGACGCTCGCCCGTACCGCGCGCCGCGCCGTCTCCTCGTCCGGCCGGAGCTCGAACATGCCGCAGATGTCGGCGGACCAGGGACGCAGCAGGCCCCGGTCCGCCTCCGGCACCCCCAGCAGCTCCGCGATCACGGCCACCGGCAGGGGCTCGGCGACGGCCGTCAGCAGATCCCCGCCGCCGTCCGCGCGCAGCCGCCCCACCAGCTGACGGGCCAGCCGCTCCACGGCCGGCACGAGCCGCTCCACCGTCCGGGGCGTGAAAGCCTTCGCCACCAGTCGCCGCACCCGCGCGTGGGCGGGGTCCTCCAGGTCCAGCAGGCCGTTGCCGTTGAGCAGGTGGAAGGGCTCGTGCTCCTTCGGCGGAGCCTCCCGTCCGAACTCCTCGTGCGAGAACCGGTGCAGATACGTCCGGCCCAGCCTCCGGTCCCGCAGCAGCGCACTCACGTCGGCGTAATGCGGCACCAGCCACTGGCCGGTCGCCTCCCACCACACCGCCCGCCCCCGCTCGCGCAACTCCCGGTACGCCGGATACGGATCGGCGACGAACGAGGCATCCCACGGATCAAAGCCCATCCCGGAACTCTAGGCGGTGTCTCGCCGACCAGGCCGGGTTCAGACCGGGTTCAGGCCGGGGTCACCAGGCGGGTCTCGTAGGCGAACACCGCCGCCTGGGTGCGGTCGCGCAGGCCCAACTTGACCAGGATCCGGCTCACATGGGTCTTGATCGTGGACTCCGCGACGATCAGCCGGTCGGCCATCTCCGCATTGGACAGGCCCTGGGCGATCAGCACCAGCACCTCCGTCTCCCGCTCCGTCAGTTCCCCCACGACCGCCGGATCGGCCGGCCTCGGCGCCTCGGAGAGCTTGGAGAACTCCACGATCAGCCGCTTGGTCACCGAGGGGGCCAGCAACGCCTCCCCGGCCGCCACCACCCGCACCCCGTCGGCGAGCTGACGGGCCGAGGCGTCCTTGAGCAGGAAGCCGGAGGCCCCGGCCCGCAGCGCCTGGTACACGTACTCGTCGAGGTCGAAGGTCGTCAGGACCAGCACCTTCGCGTCCGTGTCGGCGGCCACGATCTCCCGCGTCGCCTCCAGGCCGTTCATCACCGGCATCCGGATGTCCATCAGCACCACGTCCGGCCGCAGCGCCGCCACCTGCGCGACGGCTGCCCGTCCGTCGACCGCCTCGCCCACCACCTCGATGCCGTCCATCGCGTTCAGCAGGACGGAGAAACCCTCCCGGACCATCATCTGATCGTCGACGATCAGCACTCTGATCGTCATGCCGGTTCCTCCTCGGCCGTCCGCTGCGGACGGACGGCCACCGGTATGAACACCGCCACCTCGTAGCCCCCCGCCGCGGTCTCCCCGGCCGTCATCTCCCCCTCCAGCATGGCCACCCGCTCCCGCATGCCGGTGATCCCGTGTCCCGCCCCCGGCGAGGGCCGCACGTCCCCGGTCGCCGCCTCGTTGACGACGCGTATCCCCAGGCCGCCGAGCACGTACGACACTTCCACCGCGGCCGCGGAGCCGGGTGCGTGCCGCAGCGTGTTGCTGAGGGCCTCCTGGATGATCCGGTACGCCGACAGCTCAACGCCCGGCGGCAGCTCCCGCACCGCCCCGGTGACCGTCTTGTCCACCTGCAGCCCGGCCTCGCGCACATTGGCCAGCAGCCCGTCCAGCGAGGCCAGCGTCGGCTGCGGGGCCTCCGGGGCCTCGTAGTCCGCGGAGCGGACCACGCCCAGCACCCGGCGCAGCTCCGTCAGGGCCGCCACCGCGTTCTCCCGGATGGTGGCGAAGGCCGCCTCCAGCTCCGGCGGCGGGTTCTTCACCCGGTACGGGGCCGCCTCCGCCTGGATCGCGACCACCGACATGTGGTGCGCCACCACGTCGTGCAGCTCCCGGGCGATGGTGGTCCGCTCCTCCAGCAGCGTCCGCCTGTCGCGCTCGACGACCGTGACCTCCTGCAGGGCCGTGACCTCCTGCCGCGCCTGCTTGCGCGTGTTGCGGACCGTGACCGCCAGCAGCGACACCGCCGTCAGGAAGGCCATCGGGGCGAGCTCGACGTCCCGGCCGATCATGACCGGCAGCACCGTCCCGGTGAGGACGGTGACCAGCCACAGCCACGCGGCGACCCGGGGCCGGCTCCGCATGGCCACGATGGTCACGACGGAGAGATGGGCCACGAACGTGCTGGGCACCCAGGGCCAGTTCATGCCGCTGCTCTGCACCACGGCCGGCGGCAGCGTCACCGCCAGCATGACCCAGAACGCCCCCACCGGCCGGACCAGGGTCATCAGGACGGGCGCCGCGGCCATCAGCGCCAGCAGCAAGGACAGGCTGTGAGAGACGCCCTCACTGATCGTCATGCCGGAGAACAGCGTCAGCAGGGCCAGCAGGACCACGACGAAGTGCGGGAAGTACCCCGCCTCCGGCCTGTTCCCTCCGGGGATCCACCGGGCGAGCCGCCCGGTCACCCGGACCGGCGGCAGCGGCCGGTAGGCGAAGGCATCGGTGATCAGGTCGGCGCGGAGGTCCTGGAAGAAGCCCGAGGCGATGCGGAGCTCGGGCGGCCGGGCTGTGCCCCCGGTGGTTGTCTCGGTCATACGGAGAACCGTAGGTCCGCCGCCCCCTCACCCGCGTCGCCGCTGATGGGGATCTCCCGGGGTCCCCCTCAAGTACTACGCAGGGGGATCAGTAGCCCGTCGGGCGGATCAGACCCGTCTCGTACGCGAACACCGCCGCCTGCGTGCGGTCCCGCAGGCCCAGCTTCACCAGGATCCGGCTCACATGGGTCTTCACCGTCTGCTCGGCCAGCACCAGGTGCTGCGAGATCTCCGCGTTCGACAGGCCCTGGGCGATCAGCGACAGGACCTCGGTCTCCCGCTCGGTCAGCAGGTCGATGCGCGCCCGCGAAGGCGGCCGCGGCGCTCCCATCCGGGAGAACTCCGTGATCAGCCGCTTGGTGATGTTCGGCGAGAGCAGCGCCTCCCCGGCCGCCACCACCCGCACCGCCTCCGCGAGCTGATCGGCCGAGGCGTCCTTGAGGAGGAAGCCGGAAGCTCCGGCGCGCAGTGCCTCGTACACGTACTCGTCGAGGTCGAAGGTGGTGAGCACCAGCACCTTCACCGCGGCGTCGGGGGCCGCCGTGATGAGGGACGTGGCCTCGATCCCGCCCATGCCGGGCATGCGGATGTCCATCAGCACCACGTCCGGTTCCAGCTCGGCCACCTTCGCCACGGCGTCGGCGCCGTCCACCGCCTGGCCGACCACCTCGATGTCGGGCTGGGCGTTGAGCAGCACGGTGAAACCCTGCCGCACCATCATCTGGTCGTCGGCGATCACGACTTTGACGGGGGTGGCGCTGGCGCTCATCGGTCCTTCTTCGGTTCGGTGGAGGTACTGCCGGACAGCACCGGCGGGTCCATGGGGAGGACGGCGCTCACCTCGTACCCGCCGCCGGGGACGGGGCCGGCGGCCAGTTCGCCCCCCAGCATGCCCGCCCGCTCCCGCATCCCCAGCAGCCCGTGCCCGGCGCCCTGGGAAGGCGTGACGGGGCGGGTCGGCGCGGTGTTGGCGACGCACAGGTGCAGGTCCCTGGGACCGTAGGCGATGCCGACCTCCACCCGTGAACCGGGCGCATGGCGCAGGCAGTTGCTCAACGCCTCCTGGACGATGCGGTACGCGGTGAGCTCCACGCCCGGGGTCAGCGGCCGCCGGATGCCGGCCACCTCCACGGTGACCGCCAGCCCGGCCCCCCGGACGTTGTCCACGAGACCGTCCAGCTCGGCGAGGGTGGGCTGGGGATGCTGCGGAGCCGCCGGATCGTCCGGCTGCTCGGAGCGCAGCACGCCCAGCACCCGGCGCAGTTCCGTGAGCGCCTCCAGGGCGTTGGCGCGGATGCCCGCCAGGTTCTCCAGCAGCTCCTCCGACGGCTCCACCGCCAGGTGCGGGGCGACCTGCGCCTGGATGGAGATCACCGACATGTGGTGCGCGACCACGTCGTGGAGCTCGCGGGCGATCCGGCTGCGCTCCTCCAGCAGGGTGCGCCGGGCCCGCTCCTCCTCGGTGAGGGTCTCCTGCTCGACCAGTTCGCCGCGGGCCAGGCGCAGGGCGCGCAGTGCGTAGCCGAGGAGGCCGACGAAGCCGTAGAGGAGGACGGCCCCGGTCACGGTGCTGGCGCTGCGGTCCGGCCGGAACAGCGCCTCGGCCAGGCCGGTGCAGGCGAGGGAGACGGAGACGACCGCGACGGTGACCCGGGGCGGCACCCGCAGGGCCAGCAGCAGGATCACGACGGCGAAGCCGAAGATCCCGCCGGGGGTCCACGGCCAGGTCTGGCCGTGGCCGACGTGGTCGTACATCTCCCAGGCGCCGAGGCCCGCCGCGAACAGCCCCAGCCACCAGGCGGCGATCGGACGGAACATCGCGAGCGTGATGGACACCCCCGTCAGCGCGGCCGGCGGCCATGTGCCCGCACCGCTGACGTGGTAGTGGTCGCCGAGCTGCTCCGCGGTGAGGAAGCCGAAGAACGCGGCGGCGTACACGACGAACACGTGCGGCAGCCGGGCCAGCCACCGCGGCCGGGACATCGGAGGCAGCGGATCCTTCCGCAGGGTGAGCAGCTCCCTGGCCGTGGCGCGCAGCACCTGCCCCCGGCTCGCGGGGGCCCGGTCGGGGAGTCGGCTCTGCTCGTTCACGTGCTCAAGGCTAGACATGGGTGATCTCCTGGGCGGGTGCCCTCCGCGCCCGGGGCAGTGCGGCAGGGCCCGCGGTCGTGCGGGAGCGCTCGGCGCGCCCGCCCTGCTCGTAGGTCCGGAAGGCGGCCCAGCAGACCGCGAGCGCCGCGGCGAACACCGGCAGCCACAGCAGCCGGGCGGCCGTCCAGCCCACCGAATCGGGCACGGTGTGCAGCCCGGGCAGATCGGCGGGGGCCAGCAGGCCGAGGGCGGTGACGGCCATCATCGCGGTCTGGTGCCAGAGGAAGAGCGTCATCGCGGACAGGTTCACCAGGGCCACCGCCGCCCAGGCGGCCGGCCGGCGCAGGGCCCGGGCCAGCGGATCCCGCAGGGTCAGGGCCAGCCCGCACTGGGCCAGGCCGAAGGCGACCGCGGCGAGCGTCGGCGGGTTCAGGTTCGACACGGAGGCCCCGGGGACACCCACCATGGAGGCCGGGTACCCGGCCCAGAGGATCAGTGCGGCGGTGGCGACGGAGCCCGCGCCGAGCAGCAGGAGGGCCGGTCCCCGCCGGGCGAACGCCCCACGCGACCAGGCGGCGCCCAGGGTGAAGGGGACGAGCCAGCCGGCGGCCACATCGACCCAGCCGGTCCACTCGGGCCAGCCGAGGACGAAGCGCCCGAAGTCGACGCCTGCGACCACCGCCAGGGGCCACCAGGGCGAGAGGCGGGCCACGAGCGGCGTCGCGGCGGTGAGCGCGGCGTACACCAGCAGGAACCACAGAGGCGAGAGCACCAGCTGGACCAGTGTCCGGACGGTGTCCGTCCCCACTCCGCCCAGCAGCATCCCTGCGGCCACGAGCGCCCAGAGGGTGAGGATCGCGGCGACCGGCCGGAACAACCGGTGCAGCCGCCGTCCGACCCACGTGCCGTACGTGACCCCGCGGGCCCGCGCCGAGGCGTACCCCTGGGCGGCGACGTGGCCGCCGACGAGGAAGAACACGGCCAGCGTCTGGAACACCCAGGACACCGGGGCCAGCCAGGGCATGTGCGTCAGCGGGCTGCTGCCGCTCAGCCCGCCGTCCGCGGTGGTCAGGGCGGTGACCAGCCAGTGGCCGAGTACGACACCGAGGATCGCCGCGGCCCGCAGGCCGTCCACGGCCCGGTCCCGGCCGGCCGGGGTGGCCGAGTCGATGCGGTCCGCGAGGGCGGCCCAGCGCAGGCGGGGCTCAGACACGGGGGACCTCCCGGGCGGGCGTGGTGCCGAGGACGACGGCGGCCAGGCTGTCGAGGGAATCGCTGCCCGGGTCGAGGTAGCCGCTGTGCCCGGCGGTGCCCGCGTCGAAGGCCCGGGCACCGAAGGCGGGGTCGACGGGGTCGGCGCCCAGGCCGACGCCGCCGACCCGGACGTGCGGGACCCCGGATATCCAGTCGCCGCTGCCGCGCCCGGCCCAGACGCGGGCGGCGGTCGGCAGCTCGCGGACGGAGCCGGATCCCGTGCCGGGGCTGCCGTAGAGGACCATGTCGGTGACCGCGGAGCCGGTGGCGGTGCGGGCGCAGACCACGGAGCCGTAGGAGTGGCACAGCAGGGACAGGCGGGCGCCCGGCGCTGCCCAGGCCGCCAGCCGGTCCAGGAAGGGCCCCAGTTCGGCGGCGCCCTCCGCCCCGCGGGCGGTGGTCAGGACGGTCGTGCTGATCGTGCCGGGGGTGTCGTACCCGAGCCAGGCGACCACGGCGGAGCGCGGGTGTTCGGCCTGGAGCCGCTGCTGGAGGGCGACGGCTCCGGCACGGAACCGCTGGTAGGTGTCCAGGGTGGTGTCGGAGCCGGGCACGAGGACGGTGACCCGGTCGGCGCTCTCCAGATCGCCGAACACCTCGACGGCCCGGCCCCTTCCGCGTCCGTCGAAGGCGAGGAACTGCGCCGTACCGTCCGCCTCCATGGCGTGCAGCCTGGCGGCGCGGCCGGTGCGCCCGGCGTCCTGGGCCATCCGGGCCGCCTCGGCGAGATGCGCGAGGTTGGCCGCGTACCGGCCGGTGGCGCCGGTGCCCTCGGCGAACGTCGCGGCCGCGGGGGCGGGGACGGCGGGGGAGGCGGCGGCGGACACGGGGACGACGACGGCCGCGGCGACGAGCCCGGCCAGCAGGGTGCGACGCAGGCGGCCACCGCCGGCCCCGGGGATGCCGTCTGTGCCGGCCGTGCCCGGCGCCGTACCTGCGGACCGGGCGGCCCCTCCCGCAGGCCTTGCCGTGTCCGGGGTGCCCCTCGTGCCCGTCCTGCCCTGCCTGCCCCCGGTCCTCGCCGTCTCCGTCGTCCCCGTCGTCCCCGTCGTCCCCGTCGTCATCTCTGTCCCCCGGTCGGCCGGAAGAGCGGTCGGTGCTCTTCTCTGCCTCCGAAGTTAGAAATCCGGGACCGTGGTCGGCGTCACGCTGAGGAGCCGTGTTCGCGCGTAGCTCTGAGGTATGACGGGGGATACGCGAGAGTTACGGGATGCGGAGCGGGTTCAGTCCACCGGCAGGGGCTCGACGTAGCCCGCCCGCCAGCGCGGCGCCGGGTCCTGACCCGGGCTGGTCCAGTACTCCCGCGCCGCGACGACCTCCCCGTCCCGCACCGTCCACAGGGAGACCGCCCGGTAGAGGACGTGGTCCTGGGGCATCTCCACCTCGGTCACGACGAGGTCCCCGTCCGCCACGATGCGCAGGAGCTCCACGGACCTCTCGTCCGAGTAGCCGTCGTCGCTGCTGTTCACGGCGATGAAGTTGGCCCGCCCCACGATCCGTTCACCGCTCACGGGCCATTCGATGACCGCGTCCTCGGCGATGAGCCCGGCCACGCCGTCCCAGTCGCGTGCCTCGATCCGCTCCCACAGTCGTGCCACTAGCTTCAACGGCTCCATGTGCCGCAGTGTCCGACGGAGCCGTGACACGCAACAAGCTTTGCCTGCAGGCTTATTGACTTCGACACAAACGGCTCGGTCACTGCTTCCGGAAGGTGAGCGCGGCTCCGGGGGCGCCCGCCGGCTCCCGCCGGAGGGTGCCGGCGGGCAGCAGGCGCAGCCGGCTCCAGCTGCCCGGGCCGCAGGTGGGCGGGTTGCCGGAGGTGACCGTGGAGGGCTCCAGTTCCACTGGGTCGGGGGCGCTGCGCAGCGGGGCCTTCCCCGTGCAGGCATAGGCGGGGTCCCGGACGCTGAGGGTCATCACCCGGTCGCCGGCCGCGCCGGGGGCGAGGGTGAGCTGCCAGGATCCGTTCATCACCGCGTACACCGAGCCGCCCGCCGCGACGGCGACGACCACGGCCACCGCGAGGAGGGACACGGTGGACGCGGTCCGCGTCCGGTCCGCACGTTCCGCCGGGGGGACGGCCGCGGTCGGGGCGAAGGCCGCCGGCGGGGCCGTGCGCGGTGCGGGAGGCGTCAGGGGCAGGGGTGGTGCCTGCGCCACAGGAGGCGCGGGCGGCACCCGCGCCTCGGGAGGTAAGCGGTCCGGGACTTCGTCCTCACGGTCCGGCAACTGTGCGGCCTGGCGCCCGAGCTGGGCCGTCAGTACCGCCGGAAGCCACGGTTCCGGGGTCCTTCCGCCGGTCACGGCCCCGCTCACGCCGACCCGCGCGAGCACCTCGGCGGGTTCCGGCCGCGCGGCGGGATCCGTGTGCAGGCAGTCCCGGACGAGCTCGCGCAGCCCGTCCGGTACGCCGGCCAGGTCGGGTTCCGCTCCGGTGCTGCGGAGCGGGAGCGCCGCCGGGCCGCCGGGCCGTCCCTCGTCGCCGTTGCCGGCGCCGTCGCCGAAGGGCAGCCGGCCGGTGGCCGCGTACGCCAGGACCTCGCCGAGGCGGAAGACGTCGTACGCGGCGGTGACCGGCTCGCCGCGGGCCTGCTCGGAGGCCGCGGCGCCGGGCGGGCCGGCGAGTTCACCGGGCCGGACCGGGGCCGGGTCGGGCCCGGCGGCGGCACGGGCGATGCCGAAGTCGATGACGCGGGGGCCGTCGGGGTGGAGCAGGCCCCCGGAGGGTTTCAGGTCGCCGTGGACCAGGCCCGCGCGGTGGATGTCCCGGAGGGCGTACGCGAGGCCCGCGGCCAGGATCCGTACGGAGCGGGCCGGGAGCGGCCCGAAGTCCCGGGCCACGGCCTGGCGCTGGCGCGGACCGGCCACGTAGCCGGTCGCGAACCAGGGGATCTCCGCCTCGGTGTCGGCGTCGAGGACCGGGGCGGTCCACGCACCGGTGACGCGCCGGGCCGCGGCGACCTCCTGGCGGAAGCGGACGCGGAACTCCTCGCGGGCGGCGAGGTCGTGGTGGACGAGCTTGACGGCGACGGTGCGGCCGCGGTCGGCACGCGCCAGGTACGCCTGGCCCGTGCCGCCCGCCCCGAGCCGGGACAGCAGGCGGTACGGGCCGATGCGGTATGGATCCCGCGGGTGCAGCTGTTCCATGCCGGGCGGTCCTCCCCCTGGGGGCCCACGGCCCCCGCGGGGGAGGACGGCACCGCCCCCGGTGGTTGCTCCGGCGCGTCCGGCCCGGCGCGCCCGCCGGGGCGGGTGTGCGGCAGGGTGCCCGGGTCAGGGCTCCGTCGGGGGCAGGGTGTCCAGGACCCGGGCCAGGCGTTCCAGGACGCGGACGGTCTCGGCGAGGCCGTCGTCGCCCAGCTCCGCCGCGAGGCGGGTGGCCAGCGAGGCGTGGCCGGGGCCGATGCGGGCGACGGCCGCGCGGCCGGCGTCGGTCGGGCGGAGCAGCTTCGCGCGGCGGTGCGCCGGGTTCGGGACGTACTCCGCCAGGCCCTTGGCGGCCAGCAGGTCCGCCACGCGCTGGACGCTCTGGCGGGTGATGCCCATGGAACGGGCGATGCCCGCCACCGGCAGCGGCTCCCGCAGGACCGCGCCCAGGACCTGCCACCAGGCGGCCGTCAGCCCGGCCGGCCGGGCCAGCTCCTCCGAGACGGAGAGGAACTGGCCGTTCAGCCGGAAGACCCCGAGCGCGGTACGGCTCAGCAGGTCCTGCCGGGCCCGCACGGACAACCCCGCCGCCTCCGCCCCGCCCCCGCCGCCACCTTCCGGGGCGCCGCCCCCACCGGCACCGACCGCGGCCCCCGCCCCGGCTGCGGCCCCCGCTCCGGCCTCGGCTCCCGCCCGAGCCGGCGCCCCCGCTCCGGCCCCGGTTCCCGCCCCAGCCGGCGCCGCCGTTCCGGCCTCGGCCTGGACGCCCGCCCGGCCTGCCCCCGCTCCGGCCTCGGCCCGGGCTCCTGCCCCCGCTCCGGCCAGGCCCTCCGCCCCAGCCGGCGCCCCCGCCCCGGCGCTGCCCGTCTCCGCCCCCTGTGGCCGGGGCTCAGGCATCGCCCGACTCCGCGGCCGCCATGAGGACCGGGTACGCGCTCGCGTCCGAGTCGTGGAACAGCCGGTACCACGCGTCCAGCACGTCCGGCTTGTAGACGCCGAGCCGGGCGAAGACCTCGCGGGCGAAGGCCACCGGTTCCGTCGGGCCCGCCGTGATCAGGTCGCCGTCCGTCACGGCGTCGGTCTCGACGTAGTCCCCGGCGCCCGCGTACCCCGGCTGCGCCGCGAGGTAGAAGGAGGCGCCGCTGGTGTGGGCCCGGCCGTCCAGGAGGCCCTCCCGGGCCAGCCCGGCGGTCGCCCCGCAGATCGCCGCGACCGGGACCCCCGCGGCCAGGAACTCGCGGGCCTTCGCCGCGAAGGGCGCGAGGTCGTCACCGCTGTCCCACAGCGAGGCGCCGGTGAGGATCAGCAGCGAGGAGTCCTCGGGCCGCAGGTCGGCGAGGGCCAGGTCGGGCTGGATCCGGACGCCGCCCATGGTGGTGACGGGCTGATCCGCGGTGGGCCCGACCGTGCGGATCCGGTGGCCGCGCTGGGTCAGGTGCGCGGTGGTGTGGCCGGTCTCCCAGTCCGCGTACGTGTCGTACACGGCGAGGTGAACGGGCTTGCTCGGGGTCTCGTGCCGCAGGGTCTCGCTCATGGTGCTCGCCTCCGGGGTCGGCGGTCGGATCCAGCATCCAGCGCCTATGACAAGAGACTGTCATTTCGACAGTGTGCTGTCAATGCCTGGAGGGATGGGGCCGCGGAGCCGTGGCACGGTCCCGGCGGCGAGACAGACTGCCGAGACCGGCGCCCCAGCCGCAGACAGTCCGCCGATGTCCCGCCCCGCCTGCGCACTTCTAGCGTGGCGGCATGACCCCTCATGTCCCCCCGCACGCCGACCCGCTCGCCGGCGCCGCAGTCAAAGAAGCCGACCGACAGCACGTCTTCCACTCCTGGTCCGCCCAGGCCCTGATCGATCCGCTCGCCGTCGCCGGGGCCGAGGGGGCGTACTTCTGGGACTACGGAGGCAAGCGCTTCCTCGACTTCTCCTCCCAGCTGGTGAACACCAACATCGGCCACCAGCACCCCAAGGTCGTCGCCGCGATCCAGGAGCAGGCCGGCCGGCTGTGCACCCTCGCGCCCGGCTTCGCCGTCGACGTCCGCTCCGAGGCCGCACGCCTCATCGCCGAGCGGACCCCCGGTGACCTGGACAAGATCTTCTTCACCAACGGCGGCGCCGAGGCCGTCGAGAACGCCGTCCGCATGGCGCGGCTGCACACCGGCCGCCAGAAGGTGCTGTCCACCTACCGCTCGTACCACGGCGCCACCGCCGCGGCCATCAACCTGACCGGTGACCCGCGCCGCTGGCCCTCCGACACGGCCGCCGCCGGCGTCGTGCACTTCTGGGGCCCGTACCTCTACCGCTCCGCCTTCCACGCCACCAGCGAGGCCGAGGAGTGCGACCGCGCCCTCGCGCACCTCGCCGACACCATCGCCTTCGAGGGGCCGCAGACCATCGCGGCGATCATCCTGGAGAGCGTGCCCGGCACCGCCGGGATCATGACCCCGCCCCCCGGCTACCTCGCGGGCGTCCGCGAGCTGTGCGACCGCCACGGCATCGTCTTCGTCCTCGACGAGGTCATGTCGGGCTTCGGGCGCACCGGCAGGTGGTTCGCCGCCGACCACTGGGGGGTCACCCCCGACCTGATCACCTTCGCCAAGGGCGTCAACAGCGGGTACGTGCCGCTCGGCGGCGTCGCGATCTCGGGCGCCGTGGCCGAGACCTTCGCCACGCGCCCCTACCCCGGCGGGCTCACGTACTCAGGCCACCCCCTGGCCTGCGCCGCCGCCGTCGCCACGATCACCACCATGGAGGAGGAGGGCGTCGTCGACCACGCCGCCCACCTCGGCGAGAACGTCATCGGCCCGGCGCTCGCCGAGATCGCCGAGCGGCACCCCTCCGTCGGCGAGGTCCGGGGCCTGGGTGCCTTCTGGGCCCTGGAACTCGTACGGGACAAGGAGACGCGGGAGCCGCTGGTGCCGTACAACGCCTCCGGCGCCGACAACACGCCGATGGCCGAATTCGCGGCGGCCTGCAAGGCGTCCGGCCTGTGGCCCTTCGTCAACATGAACCGCACCCACGTCGTCCCGCCGTGCACCATCACCGAGGCGGAGGCCAAGGAGGGGCTGGCCCTCCTGGACGAGGCGCTGACGGTCGCCGACCGGCACACCGCGGCCGGTTAGCCGACGGGCCGGGCAGCCGGGCAGGGAGAGCGGGTGGTGGCCGGTTCTCGTCCGTATAACGGGCGTTTAATCCGCATAACGGCCACCAACCGCTCGGTTTCGGCCTTGCGCCCTGGCCTAAGGTGTCGGGAGTCCTACGACAGGAGACCGACCCCTATGCCAGGCAGCGGAGCTGTCACCCGCAACACACTTCGCCAGCAGATCGCGGACGCGCTGCGTGACGAGGTGCTCGCGGGACGTCTGCCACCGGGCACCGAATTCACGGTCAAGCAGATCGCCGAGCAGTACGAGGTCTCCGCCACCCCCGTGCGCGAGGCACTCGTGGACCTCTCCGCCCAGGGCCTGCTCGAATCGGTCCAGCACCGGGGCTTCCGGGTGAAGGTCTACTCCGTCGACGACTTCCGGGGCATGGTCGAGGCCCGCTCGCTGGTGGTGGACGGCATCTTCCGGCGGCTGGCCGAGCGCGGTGCCGCGCCCGGGGCCGGCGAGATGCTGGTGTCGGTGCGCCGCCGGGCCGAGGAGGCCCGGCGGGCCGCGCACAGCGGTTCGCTCGAAGTGCTGATCGGCTACGACCTCCGCTTCTGGCGGGAGCTGAGCGGGCTGGTCGGCAACACGTACATCTCGGAGTTCCTGCACCGCATCCGGGTGCAGTGCTGGGTCTTCGCCGTCCCGCACCTCCAGCGCGAGCCGCAGCTGCGGGCGGCCCTGTGGGACCGCCACGGCGAACTGGTGGACGCCGTGACGCTGGCGGACGCCGACGAGGTGCGCCGCCTCGTGCACGACTACAACCAGCACGGACTGGACTGGGCCGCCGCACTCTAAGCGGTGCACGGCCGGTCAGGCCGGGTTCGCGGGACCGTCCCGGGCCCCGGGTTCTGCGCACCCCTTCGCGGAGCGTGTCCGGAGCATTACGCTTGCCCGATCGGCGGCAACGACTGATCGGAGGCCGCATGGCCTGTGACCTGTGGCTGGTCCCCCTTGTCGACGTGCTGTGCCACAGCCCCGACAACCCCTTCGCGGAAGAGATCGCCTCGTACGACAAGGCGCTGGGCCAGGCCGGACTGCCGTCCGTGCCCGTCTTCGCCTACATGCCGGGCCTGAGCGGGGACGTCGCCCCGGTCGCCGGCTTCGACTACGACGCCCTGCATTTCCTGCGGCGGGCGTACCTGCTCCAGATCTGCGGCCTGCCGGTGACCCCGGTGGACGAGCTGGGCGGGGACTACGAGCAGCTGCTGGAGATGTTCGAACCGACGGCCCAGCAGTCCCACCTGGTGTGGCACTACGACCACGCCGGGGCTTACGTCCCGCTGGACTTCCCGGCTCCGCTGGCGAACGAGGAGCTGCTGGCCGGGGGCGGGCCGCTGGGGTCCGCGCAGGGGCTGCTGCGGGAGCTGGCGTTCGTGGCCCCGTCCATCGGGATCGACCCGGGGAACCCGCCGGCCGCCCCGGCGGCGCCGGGCCGGCCGACCTCGCTGGAGGAGCCCGCCGGGCCGGCCCCGTACGACGACAGCCCCTTCGCCCGGGAGCGGCACGTCTGGCTCGGGCTGCACGCGGCCGCGACGCGGAGCCTCGGGCAGGGCTCGATGATCATCTTCAGCTGAATCCGCTGCGCATCGCACGAACCGTACGATCGTCCCCTCCGTACGATCCGTACGATCCGTACGATCCGTACGATCCGTACCGCGCCGGGCCCGCCGGAGGCTACCGAGGCTGCTCCGGCGGGCGCTGGCGGGGCATGTTCGGGCGGGTGCCGGGCGGGAGCGGGAAGCGGGCCGGCGGCACGCCCGCGTCGGCGCGGGTCGCCGAGCCGCCCAGGGACTGCATCACCAACGGCGCGGGCCCGGCGCGGAACTCCACCATCCAGTCCGCGGTCTCCGAACGCACCAGCTCGGTGATGTCCTCCGAGAAGCGTCGCAGCACGGTCAGGCAGCGCTCGGCGGCCTCGCTCGCCGTGCCCTCGGTGGGCCCCAGCACCTCGCGGACGTTCTCCGAGGCCCAGTCGAACTGCAGGGTCTGGAGCCGGCGCTGCACCGCCTGCGCGGTCGCCACGTTCCGCATCCACCCGGAGGTCAGGCCGAAGAACCGGTCGCAGGCGAGCGCCGCCGCGCCGAGCAGCAGCGCGAGGTACCCGTACGCGGCCGCGCCGGGCACCGAGCCGGTCAGTTCCAGCAGGGGCAGCGCGGCGCCCGTGACCGCGCCGGCGGCCGCCGTGGCCCGCAGGACGCGGGCGCCGCGGCGCTTGCGGGCCCGGTCGGACAGGTACCACTCGGCGGTGCGCAGCGCATCGGCCTCGACCCTGCGGTAGAGCTCGTCGAGCCGCTCGGCGGGCTCGCCCCAGTCCCCGAGGGGGAAGGGCCGCCCGGTCAGGTCGCCCGCCGCCATAGGCCCGCCGCCCTCTTCCCGGGGATCCCGGGGTGGCCCCTCGGGCTGCATCTCCGGCTGGCTCACCCGGCGCTCCCTCTGCCTGCGCTGACGTGTGGTGGTGCGCGTGTGCGCAATGGTGCGCATGCTCTTCCTACCTTCGAATGACGTGCGGTGGACGACGAATCCCGGGATTTCCGCCCGCAAGGAGGTCTCCAGCAGGTACGCGCACGCCCCGTCTCTCACTCGAAAGAGTTGGTCCTCACGGCGTAGGGCGCAGCGAGCGGGGAGCACGTAGGCTCGGATTGACCAAGAGCTTCCGAAGGTATGGAGTGAGTGCCCTGTGATTCCCGGTGGTGGCCAGCCCAACATGCAGCAGCTGCTCCAGCAGGCCCAGAAGATGCAGCAGGACCTCGCAGCGGCCCAGGAGGACCTCGCGCGGGCCGAGGTGGAGGGCCAGGCCGGCGGCGGCCTGGTCAAGGCGACCGTCACCGGCTCCGGTGAGCTGCGGGCGCTGGTGATCGACCCGAAGGCCGTGGACCCGGAGGACACCGAGACCCTCGCCGACCTGGTGGTCGCGGCGGTCCAGGCGGCCAACGATAACGCGCAGGCGCTCCAGCAGCAGAAGCTGGGCCCGCTGGCCCAGGGCCTGGGTGGGGGTACCGGGATCCCCGGTCTCCCCTTCTAGTCCGACAGCCCGCCACGACCCGCAGCCCCCCGTCACGACCGATCCGCTCGACCGACCAGAACGAAAGAAGGCAGTCCGTTGTACGAAGGCGTGGTCCAGGACCTGATCGACGAACTGGGCAGGCTGCCCGGCGTCGGGCCCAAGAGCGCGCAGCGGATCGCCTTCCACATCCTGCAGGCCGAGCCCACCGACGTCCGCCGCCTCGCGCACGCGCTGCTCGAGGTGAAGGACAAGGTCCGGTTCTGCGCGGTCTGCGGGAACGTGGCGCAGGAGGAGCGGTGCGGCATCTGCCGCGACCCGCGCCGCGACACGACCGTCATCTGTGTCGTGGAGGAGCCCAAGGACGTCGTGGCCATCGAACGGACCCGCGAGTTCCGGGGCAAGTACCACGTCCTGGGCGGTGCGATCAGCCCGATCGAGGGCGTCGGTCCGGACGACCTGCGCATCCGCGAGCTGCTGGCGCGCCTGGCCGACGGCGAGGTGACCGAGCTGATCCTGGCCACCGACCCGAACCTGGAGGGCGAGGCGACCGCCACCTACCTCGCCCGCATGATCAAGCCCATGGGCCTGAAGGTCACCCGCCTGGCCAGCGGGCTCCCCGTCGGGGGAGATCTGGAGTACGCGGACGAGGTCACGCTCGGGCGGGCCTTTGAAGGAAGGCGACTTCTCGATGTCTGACGCAACGCTGCACGCCCTGGGACAGGACCCGGACGACTTCGCCGCCTCGATCGCGGACCAGATCGAGTCGTTCATCGTCGCGGTCGCCGAGGTGGCCAAGGGCGAGGACCCGGACAGTGCGGTGCCCTTCCTCCTGCTGGAGGTCTCCCAGCTGCTGCTGGCGGGCGGCCGGCTCGGGGCGTACCAGGACGTCCTCCCGGACGAGCGCTACGAGCCGGACCTGGGCCCGGAGCCCGACGTGGACGACCTGCGCGAGCGGTTCGCGGTCATGCTGGAGCCGGTCGACGTCTACTCCGAGGTCTTCGACCCGTACGAGCCGCGCAAGGCCCCGGTCGCCCACCGGATCTCCGACGACCTGGCCGACGTGGTGGCCGACCTGCGGCACGGGCTCATCCACCACCACGCGGGCCGGGTCACGGAGGCGCTGTGGTGGTGGCAGTTCTCGTACTTCACCAACTGGGGCCCGACGGCCTCGGCGACCCTGCGCGCCCTCCAGTCGCTGATCGCCCACGTCCGCCTGGACCAGCCGCTCGCCGCGCTGGACGGTCTGGACACGGACGAGGACCTGACGGAGGAGGATCTGGCCGAGCAGGCCGGGCAGGTGATGGCCGAGGAACTGGGTGGTCTCGGCCGCCGCTGAGGGAACGTACGCTGTGATCTTTTCGTCTCATGATGTGGTACGAAGCGGTCGGATCCCGGCCGCTCGTTAGACTGCACCAGCAATGAGACGGACTGAGCGAGGAGCGCACGTGGGCCTTGTCGTGCAGAAGTACGGAGGCTCCTCCGTAGCCGATGCCGAAGGCATCAAGCGCGTCGCCAAGAGGATCGTGGATGCCAAGAAGAACGGCCACCAGGTGGTCGTCGTGGTTTCCGCGATGGGCGACACGACGGACGAGCTGATCGATCTCGCCGAGCAGGTGTCCCCGATGCCTGCCGGACGCGAATTCGACATGCTGCTGACCGCCGGAGAGCGGATCTCCATGGCCCTGCTGGCCATGGCGATCAAAAACCTGGGCCACGAGGCCCAGTCGTTCACCGGCAGCCAGGCGGGCGTGATCACCGACTCGGTCCACAACAAGGCGCGCATCATCGATGTCACGCCGGGCCGTATCCGCACCGCGCTGGACGAGGGCAACATCGCCATCGTCGCCGGTTTCCAGGGCGTGTCCGCGGACTCCAAGGACATCACCACGCTCGGCCGCGGCGGCTCGGACACGACCGCCGTCGCCCTCGCCGCGGCGCTCGACGCCGAGGTCTGCGAGATCTACACCGACGTCGACGGCGTCTTCACCGCGGACCCCCGCGTCGTGAAGAAGGCGAAGAAGATCGACTGGATCTCCTCCGAGGACATGCTGGAGCTGGCCGCCTCCGGTTCCAAGGTGCTGCTGCACCGCTGTGTCGAGTACGCACGCCGATACAACATTCCGATCCACGTCCGCTCGTCCTTCTCGGGACTGCCGGGCACCTGGGTCAGCAACGAGAATCCGCAAGGGGACGAGCAGGTGGAGCACGCCATCATCTCCGGAGTCGCTCACGACGTCTCCGAAGCCAAGATCACGGTCGTCGGCGTCCCGGACAAGCCGGGTGAGGCCGCGGCGATCTTCCGCGCCATCGCGGACGCCGAGATCAACATCGACATGATCGTGCAGAACGTCTCGGCGGCCTCCACGGGCCTCACCGACATCTCCTTCACCCTCCCCAAGACCGAGGGCCACAAGGCCATCGACGCCCTGGAGAAGGCGAAGGGCCAGATCGGCTTCGACTCCCTGCGCTACGACGACCAGATCGGCAAGATCTCCCTGGTCGGCGCCGGCATGAAGACGAACCCGGGCGTCACCGCCTCGTTCTTCCAGGCGCTGTCCGACGCGGGCGTCAACATCGAGCTGATCTCCACCTCCGAGATCCGCATCTCCGTCGTGACCCGCCAGGACGACGTCAACGAGGCCGTCCGCGCCGTGCACACGGCCTTCGGCCTCGACTCCGACAGCGACGAGGCGGTCGTCTACGGAGGCACCGGACGATGACCGCGTCCCGGTCCTCCGGCCCGGCGCTCGCCGTGGTCGGGGCGACCGGAGCTGTCGGCTCCGTCCTGCTCCAGATCCTGTCCCAGCGCGCGGACGTCTGGGGCGACATACGCCTGATCGCCTCCCCGCGGTCGGCCGGCCGCATGCTGGCCGTCCGCGGGCAGGAGAGCGAGGTGCTCGCCCTCTCGGAGGACGCCTTCGAGGGCATCGGGGCGGGGGACGTCGTGGTCTTCCTGACCCCGGCCGGGGTCTCGGCCCGGTGGGCTCCAGTCGTGACCGCCCGCGGGGCCGTGGTCGTGGACCAGTCCGCCGCCTTCCGGGAGGACCCCGAGGTCCCGCTGGTGGTGCCCGAGGTCAACGGACACGCCGTACGGATCCGGCCGCGCGGCATCGTCGCGGGCCCCGACTGCGTGACCGCGGCGGTGATCGCCGCCCTGGGCGCGCTGCACGCCGAGTACTCCCTGGCCGAGCTGGCCGTCTCCACGTACCAGGCCGCGAGCGCCGCCGGCCGGGCCGGATCCACCTCGCTGCGCCGCCAGCTGTCGGTGGTCGCCGGGACCTCCCTCGGGGAGCAGACCGGAGACGTGCGCCGCGCCGTGGGCGAGGACACCGGTCCCTTCGCGGCCCCGCTGGCCCTCAACGTGGTGCCGTGGTCCGGCGAGCTGCGCGAGGACGGCTGGTCCTCGCACGAGCTGGCCGTACGGGCGCAGACGCGCCGGATCCTCCAGCTGGAGCGGCTCCCGGTGGCGGTGACCTGTGTCCAGGTGCCGGTGGTGACCGGGCATTCGGCGACGGTGCGGGCCCGGTTCGAGCGCGAGGTGGACGCCGCGCACGCCCGGGAGATCCTGGAGGCCGCGCCCGGCGTGGTGCTCGTGGACGACCCCTCCGCCGGGGAGTTCCCGACGCCGGTGGACGCCGCCGGGACGGATCCGGCCTGGGTGGGGCGGGTGCGGGCCTCGCTCGACGACCCCCGCTCGCTGGAGTTCTTCGCGTGCGCCGACAACCTCCGTACGGGCGCCGCCCTGAACGCGACACGGATCGCCGAACTGGTCGCAGGTGAATTTGCGTAATTCGCTTTGTAGGATCGGTTCCGATCCCTTGATCAAGGTGATGGCCCGGATGCCGTCTCGATGGACGGGGCACTCGGGAAGAGCGGGTACGCATGAGGGCGTCGGGGACTGTGCCGGTGAGACGGCCTCGCGCGTACAACCCTGACGGGGGCACGCGTGTCCTACAGGCGTGGCTGAGGCACTCCTCGATATCCCCGTCGTACCGGCACGCACCGGCACCGTCCCGTCGCGCCGGGGATCCCGTACGCCCGGTGGCGGTCTTCCGGTGATCGTTCCCGTCCCGCCCGCCGGGCCCTCCGAGGTGCTGCTACGGTCCTCCGTACCGCCGCGGGGCGGCCGTGTGCCCGCCCCCCGCGAGGGCGGCGGCGCGGACGCGGCGGCAGCCGGCGGGACGGAGCGGGCCGGCGGGAGCGGGGCGGAGGCGGCCGTCGTGGCCGGTACGACCGTCGACCACCTCACCGAGACCTACCAGGCGCACTACCGCTCGCTGCTGGGACTGGCGGCCCTGCTCCTCGACGACACCGCCTCCTGCGAGGACGTGGTCCAGGAGGCGTTCATCCGCGTCCACTCGGCGCGGAGCCGGGTCCGCGACCGCGACAAGACCCTGGCGTACCTGCGCCAGACCGTGGTCAACCTCTCCCGTTCCGCGCTGCGCCGCCGCATCCTCGGCCTCAAACTGCTGTCGAAGCCGATGCCGGACATGGCGAGCGCCGAGGAGGGGGCGTACGACCAGCTGGAGCGCGACGACCTGATCAAGGCGATGCGGGGGCTCCAGCGGCGTCAGCGCGAGGTACTGGTGCTGCGCTACTTCGCGGACATGACCGAGGCCCAGGTCGCCGAGACGCTCGGCATATCGATCGGCTCGGTGAAGGCGTACGGTTCGCGGGGCATTGCCGCGCTGCGGGTGGCGATGGAGGCTGCGCAGTCATGATGGACGACCACACCCCGCCGAACGGGACGCACGAGGAGCAGGAGCTGCGGGGCCTGCTGCACGGAGCCGTGGGGGGCCTGGAGCCCTCGCAGGACGCGCTGGAGCGGCTGCGGTGCGCGGTCCCGGCGCGCCGGACCCTCAAGCGGCAGGCCTACGTGGGCGCCGCGACGGTCGTGCTGCTGGCCGGGGCCGCGATCCCGGTGGCCCTGCGCGCCACGGGCGCCGAGGGCGGGAGCACCGCGCACTCGGCCATGGCGGGCCACGGCGAGCAGCCCCGGGCCGAGGCGGGCGGCGGGGAGTCCGCGCCGCACCGCAGCGGGGCCGGGGCGCAGCCGAGGTCCTCCAGGTCGGCGGGCGCCACCCCGGAGGCGGGCGGCACCACCGGGCAGCCGACGCCCACGGCCGGCGGTTCCCCGTCCGGGGGCACGAGCGCGGGCCCGTCGGGCACCGGAGCCGCAACGGGCCCGGCCGCCGGTTCGGGCCCGATGCCCCCGGTGGCGGCCCCGGGGGTGCCCGGGTGCGGAGCCGAGCAGCTGGGGGTGGTGGGCTCGGCCCGCGCCCCGGAGGCCGACGGCAGGGTGTACGGGAGTTTCAAGGTCACCAACGTCTCGGCGAAGGGCTGTACCGTCACCGGCCCGGACACGGTGCGCGCCGCGGCCCTGGACGGCGCCCCGTCCCAGCAGGGCGCCGGCGTCGCGGTGGTCGGCCACACCGCGGGCGATCCGGCGAGCGGTCTGCTGCCCGACCCGTCGGTGGAGGCGCGGGTGCTGACGCTGGAGCCCAACACGGCGTACGAGGTCCGCTTCGCGTGGGTGCCGCCGGCGGAGCCCTGTCCCGCGCAGAGCGCGGGCGGCGGGGCGGAACCGCCGCAGGACGGGTCGGCAGGCACCTCGGGTGCCGGGGCGGAGGGGACTGCGGCGGCCGTGGAGCCGCAGAGCGCGGCGACGACCCCGGAGCCGGCCGGTGTCGCGGTGTCCCACACACCTCAGACGGGGTCTCCGACCACACAGGCCACGATTCCCGAGGCCTGCGGCGGGACCGTGTACCGCACGGGGGCGATCCCGGTCGACGAGCCGAGGCCGTAGGAGCCGTCCTGCCCTCGGGGCGGGCTCAGGTCAGGCGGCTCAGGAGCGGGGAGCGGCCGCCCCGGCCGTTCCCGCAGCACCTGCCGTGTCCGCCGGAGCCGTGTCCGCCGCGCCGGCCGCTTCGGCCGGGACCAGGCCGGCCTCCGTGTCGCGGATCATCTCGACCTCGCGCCGGTAGAGCCGGAACCACATGAAGAGCACGAAGGCGACGAAGACGAACCATTCGCCGGTGTAGCCGAGGTTCTGGAAGGCCTTCAGGTCCAGCCCGGTGTTGACCGGTGCCTGGGCGGGCACCGGGACCATGCCGTCCGCCGGGGTCTGCACCGTCAGCCAGGCGTCGTACAGGTCGTACGGGACGAGGTTGACCAGCGAGGCCGCCCCGATCACCCCGAGCTGCCCGGCCGGCAGGCCGCCTTCCGCGTGCACGCCCTTGGTGCCGGAGTTCTCCGAGGCCTGGAGGGCCCCCGTGACCTCGACCCGGCCGGCCGGCGCGGCCGGTGCCTTCGCCGGGTCCGCGGTCCCCGGCAGCCAGCCGCGGACCACCGGCACGGCCTTGCCGGAGTCGGTCTTCAGCAGGGTCAGGACGTAGAAGCCGGACGCGCCGTCCAGCCGCCGCTCGGGGACCAGCAGCTGGTCGCCGTACTCCCCGGAGGCGGACGCCAGCCGTCCGGAGGTCTTCTTGTCCACCGGGAGGAGCGAGTCCAGCGGAGCGGCCGCCTCGGCCGCGGGCCGCCCGGCGCTCGCCTCCCGGTGGCTGTCCACGCGGTCCTCGAAACGGCCGAGCTGCCAGGACCCCATGAACAGGCAGAAGGGGACGGCGAGCGCGACGAAGACGTTGATCCCCCACCAGCGCGGGGTCAGGAGAAACCGGTGCACCCCACCACGGTACGGGGGGTGCACCGGACGGTGTCCCGCAGGGTCAGCCGGAGAGCCGCGCGGGCAGGTGCTTCAGCGCGAACTCCAGCTCCATCCGGACCTGCTTGATCCGCTCCTCCACCACCAGCGAGCCGTGCCCGGCGTCGTACCGGTACACCTCGTGCACCGCGCCGCGCGCCGCGAGCCGGTCCACGTAGTTCTCGATCTGCCGGATCGGGCAGCGCGGGTCGTTGACGCCCGCCGCGATGTGCACGGGCGCCGTCACCGCGTCCACGTACGTCAGCGGCGAGGACGCCTCGAAGCGCTCCGGAACCTCCTCCGGGGTACCGCCGAAGAGCGTCCGGTCCAGGGCCTTCAGGGCCTCCATCTCGTCGTGGTAGGCCGCCACGTAGTCCGCGACCGGTACGGCGGCCAGGCCCACGGCCCAGGCGTCCGGCTGGGTCCCGAGGCCCAGCAGCGTCAGGTACCCGCCCCAGGAGCCGCCCGAGAGGACCAGCCGCGCCGGGTCGGCGAGGCCGGAGTCCACCGCCCACTCCCGGACCGCCGCGATGTCCTCCAGCTCGATCAGCCCGACCCGGTGCTTGAGGGCGTCCGTCCAGGCCCGGCCGTAGCCCGTCGAACCGCGGTAGTTGACCCGGACGACCGCGAAGCCGTGGTCCAGCCAGGCCGCCGGGTCCGCCGCGAAGGCGTCGCTGTCGTGCCAGGTCGGCCCGCCGTGGATCTCGAAGACGGTCGGGAAGGGGCCGTCACCGTGGCCGGCCGGCCGCTGCGCGAGCGCGTGGATCCGCCCGCCGGGGCCCTCCACCCACACGTCCTCCACCGGAACCGAGCCGGGCGGGCGGAAGCCGGGCGGGTCCAGGACGGTCCCGCCCGCGGTGGACCGTACCGAGGAGGGCTCGGAGGCCGAGGACCACTGGTACTCCACCGTCCCGTCGGGCCGCGCCGTCGCCCCCGAGACCGTTCCGGGCGGGGTGTCCACGCGGACCAGCTCCCGCCCGGCCAGGTCGTAGCGCCACAGTTCGCTGCGCGCCTCGAAGCCGTGCACGATCAGCAGCGCGGAGCCGTCCGGGTACCACTCGGCGCTGACGTCGCCCGGCAGGTCGACGGCCAGCTCCTCCTGCGCCCCGGTGGCCACGTCCCACACCATCGGCTCCCAGCGGCCCCGGCGCTGGTGGCCGACCAGCAGCCGGGTGTCACCGGCGACGGGCGCGAAGCCCAGGACCGCCAGGCCCAGCTCCTCGGTACCGCCCCGGGTGTCGTCCAGCTCGGCGACCGTGGCGCCGCCGAGGGTCAGCACGCGCAGCGCGGAGTGCATGGCGTCCCCGTGCTCGGTGTGCTCGACGGCGACGAGCGTCCCGTCGCGGGACAGGTCGCCGACGCCCGCAGACTCCCGGTGCCGGTAGATCACGGTCGGTGCGGATCCGTCCGGCCGCACCACGTGGACCGTCGAGCCCTCCTCGTCGGTGGAGCGCCCCACGACCGCCGTCCCGTCCCGGCCGATGGCCAGCCCGGCGGGGTACGAGGGCTCCAGGCCCGGGGTGGCCGGCTCGTCGGGCCCGCCCGCGAAGGGCTGCCGCAGCCAGGTGCCGAACTCGTCGCCGTCCGTGTCGGAGAACCACCAGATCCACTCCCCGTCCGGGGAGAGGGTGCCGTCGGTGGTGCCGTTGGGGCGGTCGGTGGCCTGCCGCTGGGAGCCGGTGGCACGGTCCCAGGCGTAGATCTCGTAGGTGCCGGTCGCGTTGGAGACGAAGAGCGACCGGTCCGGGGCGTCCTGCGCCCACTCGGGCAGCCCGACGCGCGGCGCCCGGAACCGCTTCTCCCACTGGGGCATCTCGGGGGTGTCGCCGGTGCTCACATCGCTGTCGCTGGTCATTCCCCCATTCTTGCCGGACGGACCGGGATGCCGATCGCTCGGGACGCGCGCACAGGGGATCCCGTACCCCCTTCCGTGCTCAGGAGGGAGGGGTCATGGCCGAGAAGGCCCGTACCGGTCACCACCGCCACCAGGACTCCGAGCGCGCGATCGCGAAGAACACGGCGGCCGAGGTGCGCGCCGAGGCAGCGGTCAGGGACGTCCAGCCGGTCTCCGCGAAGGCCAGGGGCATGCAGCAGAAGGCCCAGGCGAAGCGCGGCTGACCGCGGCACCGGACACGCCGTCCGATCCGGGCCGGCCGGCGCCGCACCCCTTACGCTGGACGGCATGCGGATGATCGTCCGGGGCGCCCGGCTGCCGACCGACCAGCACGCCGCCGCCGACGCGCACGGCCTGTCCGACGTCGAGGTCGGGGAGGACGGCCGCATCGCGCGGGTCCTTCCGCACGACGACCAGAAGGAGCCGCCCGCCACCGGCACCCTCATCGAGGCGCACGGCTCCCTCCTCGCGCCGCCCTTCGTCGAGCCGCACATCCACCTGGACACGGCCCTCACCGCCGGTCAGCCGCGGCCCAACGCCTCCGGGACGCTCTGGGAGGGCATCGCCTGCTGGAGCGAGCGCAAGCGGACCCTGACCCGCGAGGACGTGGTCGCGCGGGCCACCGAGGTGCTGCGCTGGCAGGCGGCGCAGGGCGTGCTGCACGTGCGTACGCACTGCGACATCACCGACCCCTCCCTCACGGCGCTCGACGCGCTGCTCGAAGTGCGCGACCGGGTACGGGAGTTCATGACCCTCCAGATCGTGGCCTTCCCGCAGGAGGGCATCGTCTCCTTCCCCGACGGGAAGGCGCTGTTGCGGGAGGCGCTCGTGCGGGGCGCCGACGTCGTCGGCGCGATCCCGCACTTCGAGGACACCCGCGAGGACGGCGTCGCCTCGCTGCACATCGCCTTCGCGCTGGCCGAGGAGTTCGGGCTGCGCGTGGACGCGCACTGCGACGAGATCGACGACGAGCAGTCCCGGTTCGTGGAGGTGCTGGCCACCCTCGCGCTGCGTTCGGGTCTGCGCGGGCGGGCGACGGCCTCCCACACGACGGCCATGGGCTCCTACAACGGCGCGTACAGCTTCAAACTCCAGCGCCTGCTGGCCCGTTCCGGTATCAGCCTGGTGTCCAACCCCTTCGCCAACCTCAACCTGCAGGGACGCTTCGACGCCTACCCCAAGCGGCGCGGTCTGACCCAGGTCAAGGAGATGCTGGCGGCGGGCGTCAACGTGGCCTTCGGCCACGACGACGTGATGGACCCCTGGAACGCCCTCGGCACCGGCAACCCGCTCCAGACCGCACTCGTCGGCCTGTACGCGGCCCAGCTCACCGGCGCCGCCGATCTCCCCACCGCCTTCTCGATGGTGACGGACCGTGCCGCGCGCGTCCTCGGGCTGGACGCCGGCCGGTACGGCATCACCGAGGGCGCCCCCGCCTCCTTCGTCCTGCTGCCCGCGCCGTCGCCCGAGGAGGCGATCCGCCGGCAGGTCCGCCCCCGGTACGTCGTCGCGCACGGCAGCGTCCTCGCGCAGACCCCGCCCGCTGCGACCGTGCTCTCCTGGCCGGGTGAACCCCCGGCGGAGGTCGACTTCACCCCGCGCCCGACCTGACGTCCCCCGACCACGGCGTGGACCCTCGACACCGCCTCCGCCCGGGCGGCGTTGCCCGTCCTCCGCGACCGCGTCGGATAGCGTGCCCGCATGTCGTGGGACGAGGACGGAGCGCCGCACCCGCTCGCACAGCGCCGTACGGGCCGCAGCGAGCAGGAGCCGGACCGGCTGCCCGAGGTCCGGGAGCTGGAGGTGCTCGGCTGGGAGCAGGCGCCCGCGAGCACGCTCTGGGCGTTCCTGCCGTACGTGTGGCCCGTGCGGGACCGGACCTGGATCCCCGACCGCTCCACCCACTGGGCGGTGGAGACCGGCCTCGACGGCGAGGGCCACGTCACCGGCGTGGAGTGCGCCCCGCTCTCCGAGGCCGACGTGGACCTCCTCGACGGCGAGACCGACGCGATCCTCGCCGGCCTGGGCCTCCCGCCGCGCCCCCGGGGGCGGCTGTGGCTGCTCCGCCCGGTCGGGGACCTCCCCACGGTGGAGGCGGTCCTCGGCCACCTCCGCGCGGTCGCGGCCGGACGCGGGGTGGAGGAGCGGCCCTCTCCGGCCTTCCTCGCCCTGGCCCGTGACGAACTCGCCGCCCTGGCAGGCACCCGTACCGAACGCACCGAAGGACCCGGCACATGAACGACCCGGACCGGACCCCCGTCGAGGACACCCGCTTCGGCGGGATAACCGTCCGCCAGGAGGGCCAGGCCCGCATCGAGGTCGACGGCGGGGGGATACCCCGCGTGACCCTCGAACGCGACCCCGCCGCGGAGGCGGACCCGCAGATCGCCATCGGCACCCGCGACCCCGGCCTCCTCACGCTGCGGATCGACGGGCGCGAGGCCCGGCTGACACCGGCGAAGGCCACTCTGACCAGGCGCTCGTACCGGGTGGACGTGGAGTACGAGGGAGCGCGCTACCGCCTCGTCCCGGACTCCGTGCCGAGCAGCCGGCTGACCCGGGACGGCGTGCACCTCGGTGACTTCTCCTGCGACGGCGACGAGATGGTCATCGCCGAATGGAAGGAGGGCGTCGAGGTCGAGCCGGTGGACGCCTCGGTGGGCTACGCCCTGGCCTCGGCCTTCGGCACGGGCGCCCAGCCCCTGTGGATGATGCTCACCGACGCGATCACCGACGCGCTCCCCTAGCAGCCGCCTGCCGCCTGCCGCCTGCCGCCTGCCGCCGTCCTGCCGTCCGGCCGCCCCGTGGCTACGCTGGGCAGGAGGGGGACCTACGGGAGGCGACTTCATGGGCCGACGCCATCACTTCCACATCGACCACGCCGGCCATTCGGTGAGCGCCACCGTCCAGACGGGTCACTCCGCCGTCGTGGAGGTGCTGGTCGACGGGAAGGCGACCGGCCATGCGACGACGCACGACGACCACCCCGTGACCGTCCAGGTGGAGCTGCCCACGGATCCCCCGACCACGGCCTCGGTCCGCGCGACCCCGGGCCCGGGCGTCCCCCGCTGCGTCTTCGAGACCGAGGCCATCGAGCCGCGGGTCATGTCGCCGCGCGCGTACTGACGTCGGGGCCGCACGCATGCGCCGAAGGCGCGTGAACATGGCCGGTGACGGGCAAGGGTCACCATCACCGGGTAGCCCGTACGCGGGCCGGTGGGCCGCCGGTCAGTGGCCGGGGGTGAGTTCCCCGCTCAGCGTGCGGTGGATGCGGGCGCTGTCCTCGTTCAGGCCGGTGATCTCGACGGTCTTGCCGCGCGCGGCGTACTTGGTCTCGACGGCGTCGAGGACGGCGACGGTCGAGGCGTCCCAGATGTGGGCCGCGGAGAGGTCGATGACGACCCTGTCCGGGTCTCCCGCGTAGTCGAAGCGCGTCACCAGCTCGTTGGAGGAGGCGAAGAACAGCTCGCCGGTGACGCAGTACACGACGGCGGTCCCGTCGGGGTCGGTGACCGAGGTGACGTCCGCCAGGCGGGCGACCCGCTTGGCGAAGACGACCATGGCGGTGACCGTGCCCGCGACGACGCCGACGGCCAGGTTGTGGGTCGCCACCACGCACACCACGGTGACGACCATGACGGTGGTCTCCCCGGCGGGCATCCGCCTGAGCGTCCTCGGTGCCAGCGAGTGCCAGTCGAAGGTCGCGAAGCAGACCATCACCATGACCGCCACGAGCGCGGCCATCGGTATCTGCGAGACGAGCGGGCCGCAGACGATGCACAGCACCATCAGGAAGACGCCGGCGAGGAAGGTCGACAGGCGGGTGCGCGCCCCCGAGACCTTCACGTTGATCATCGTCTGGCCGATCATCGCGCAGCCGCCCATGCCGCCGAGGAATCCGGTGACGATGTTGGCGATGCCCTGCCCGACGGATTCGCGGGTCTTGCTGGAGCGGGTGTCGGTGATCTCGTCGACGAGCTTCGCCGTCATCAGCGACTCCATCAGCCCGACGAGGGCCATGGCGAAGGCGTACGGGGCGATCGTCGTCAGCGTGTCCAGGGTGAACGGCACGTCCGGCAGCCCCGGTACGGGCAGGGCCGACGGCAGCGCCCCCTTGTCGCCGACGGTCGGCACCGCGATCCCGGCGGCCACGGTGACCGTGGTCAGGACGGCGATGGAGACCAGCGGCGCCGGGACCGCCTTGGTGATCCTCGGGAAGAGGACCATCAGCGCCAGGCCGGCCGCGAGCAGCGGGTACACCGCCCACGGCACGTCCCGTACCTCGTCCACCTGCGCCATGAAGACCAGGATGGCGAGGGCGTTGACGAAGCCGACCATCACCGAGCGCGGTACGAAGCGCAGCAGCCGGGCCACCCCGAGCGCGCCGAGCAGGATCTGGAAGGCGCCCGCCAGGATGACCGCGGCCACCAGGTAGCCGAAGCCGTGCTCCCGGTTGAGCGGGGCGATGACGAGGGCGACCGCCCCGGTCGCCGCGGAGATCATCGCCGGCCGCCCGCCGACGACGGCGATGGTCACGGCCATGGTGAAGGAGGCGAACAGGCCGATCGCCGGGTCCACGCCCGCGATGACCGAGAAGGAGATGGCCTCGGGGATCAGCGCGAGCGCGACGACGAGCCCGCCGAGCACCTCGGTCCGCAGCACCTTCGGCGAGAGCCACGACGGGCGGCGGGGGAAGCGCAGTCCGGGCGTCGGGGGGAGGGCGGGGGAGGGCATGGCGGAGCGGACCTGTCGTGTCGTGGGTGCGGAGGAGGAGTCTACGGGCTCCCCTCCCGGGGGGTCCGGCCGTCCGGCTCCTGTCCCGGTCCCGGGTCCGGCCGTCCGGTCCCGGGCCGTCCGGCCCGCGCGGCAGGACGCCCTCCGGTGTCCCGGGGAACGCACAGGGCGTGACCCGTGTACGGGTCACGCCCTGGCGCCCTTCGTGCCGATCCGCCCGCCCGGGGACCGTCCGGGGCGGCCGGATCGGCGGATCAGGTGGCCGTGGCGGCCCCGGGGGCCGCCCCCGGCGTCAGGGACGGCTCGTCAGGTAGCCGCCCATGGAGGTGAAGTACTCGGACGCGGGCATCTCCCGGCCGTCCTCGGTGCGTACGCGGGTGATGGCGAGGCCGTGGTTGCGTCCCGTGCGGGCGTCGGCTCCGGCGACGATCACCACTCCCTCGCCCTCCCGGTAGAAGATGCGGCCGGGGGTGCCGCCGTAGCGGCCCTCGGACACGACGGCGGTGAGTATCTCCAGGCGCTTGCCCTTGTGGAAGGCGAAGGCGCTCGGGTACGGGGCGGACTGGGCGCGGATCAGGCGCTCCAGGTCCTCCGCGGGCCAGTTCCAGTCCACGCGGATGTCCTCCTCGGACCGCTTGTGGAAGAAGCTGGCCTGGGAGCGGTCCTGCTGGGTGAACTCGGCCTGCCCGGAGGCGATGAGGTCGAGTGCGCCGATGGTGACCGGGGCGATGAGGTCGACCGTCTTGTGGAAGAGGTCGGTGGTGGTGTCCTTCGGGCCGACGGCGACCGAGCGCTGGAGGACGATGTCGCCGGCGTCGAGCACCTCGTCCATCATGTGCGCGGTGACGCCGACCTCGGACTCGCCGTTGATGAGGGCCCAGATCAGCGGGGAGAACCCGGCGTACTTGGGGAGCAGCGAGTCGTGCACGTTCAGGGTGCCGTGCTTGGGAAGGTTGTAGATGCGCGGCGGGATCCAGGTGCGCCAGTTGTTGGCGACGAGGATGTCCGGGGCGGCCTCCTCCAGGAGCTGGAACAGCTCCTCGTCGTCCGGCCGGTTGCGGATGACGACGGGGACACCGTGCTCCTCGGCCAGGTCCGCGACCGAATCGCTCCAGATCTTCTCGTAGGCGTGCTCGCTCTTGGGGTGCGTGACGACCATCACCACGTCGTGCTCGGAGTCCAGGAGAGCCTGCAGGGTGCGATGGCCCCAGGTCTGATAACCGAACATGACGACCCGCATGGGGTTCCTCCTCAGAAGAGCGAATGACCTGGACAAGTAAAGCAAGCCTTACCTAAGGGTGCAACGGGCCCCATTTCTGGGGCCGGTTGACCAGAAGACCGACGAATTGCCCGGTTTGCCTTGTCGACAGGGTGGCTGGATCAGGTTAGCTTTACCTAAGTTCAGCTCGGCTGCCGGTCACCGGTGTGCCTGGACTTCCGTTTTCCCCCCGCGCCTGGCAGGACTCCTGGCAGGCGGCTGTCCCGCACGATGGGAGTGACATGTCTCAGGGCCTTCCTGGCGACGCACCGCTGATCCACGACCTGATCGGAATCGGCTTCGGGCCGTCCAACGTGGCCATGGCGATCGCGCTCAGCGAGCACAACGCGAGCGTCGGAAGGCAAGAGGCGGTCACCGCTCACTTCTTCGAGAAGCAGCCGCGGTTCGGCTGGCACCGGGGCATGCTCATCGACGACGCGACCATGCAGGTCTCCTTCATGAAGGACCTGGTGACGCTCCGGAACCCGAGCAGTGAGTACACCTTCCTCCGGTTCCTGCAGAGCAAGGGCCGCCTGATCGACTTCGTCAACCACAAGAACCTCTTCCCGCTGCGGGTCGAGTTCCACGAGTACTTCGAGTGGGCGGCCGCGAAGGTCGACGACATGGTCTCGTACGGCCACGAGGTCATAGCCGTGCAGCCCGTCGTGCGGGACGGCGTCGTGGAGTACCTGGACGTGACGGCCCGTTCCGGCGGCGAGGTGGTCACCCACCGCGCCCGCAACCTGGTCATCAGCACGGGCCTGCGCCCGACGATGCCCGAGGGTGCCGAGCGGACCGACCGGGTGTGGCACAACTCCGACCTCCTCGCCAAGGTGGAGGGTCTGGAGGGCACCGACCCCTCCCGCTTCATCGTCGTCGGCGCCGGACAGAGCGCCGCCGAGAACGTCGCCTACCTGCACCGGCGTTTCCCCCGCGCCGAGGTCTGCGCCGTCTTCTCCCGCTACGGCTACAGCCCCGCGGACGACAGCAGCTTCGCCAACCGCATCTTCGACCCGCAGGCCGTCGACGAGTACTACACGGCCCCGGACGACATCAAGCGCAAGCTGATGGACTACCACGGGAACACCAACTACTCCGTGGTGGACATCGACCTCATCGACGACCTGTACCGCCAGGCGTACCAGGAGAAGGTCCTCGGCACCGAGCGCCTGCGCTTCCTGAACGTCTCGCGCCTCATGGGTGTCGAGGAGACCGCCGACGGCGTCACGGCGACGATCAAGTCCCTGGTCACCGGTGAAGAAACGCCGCTGGAGGCCGACGTCGTCGTCTGCGCCACCGGCTACCGGCAGGCCGACGCCCTCGGTCTCCTCGGCGAGGTGGCCGACCGCTGCCTCCGCGACGAGCAGGGGCGCGTGCGCGTCGAGCGCGACTACCGCATCGCGACCGATGCCGCACTGCGCTGCGGCATCTACATGCAGGGCGGCACCGAGCACACCCACGGCATCACGTCCTCCCTGCTCTCCAACACCGCGATCCGGGTCGGCGAGATCCTGGACTCCATCCTCGACCGCGCCCTGAAGTCCGCACCGGACGAGGTCCGCCCGGTCGCCGGCGGAGTCCCGTCCGCCCACTGAGTCCCCCGCTCAGGGACCCGCGATCCGTCCAGCCCCATGTCGCCCGGCCGCCAGGCAGTCCCGCCCTGCCCCGGCTGCCCGGGTGCGCAACGTGAAACCCCCGTGAAAGGAACAACCGTGTTCACTGGTACGCGCTCCGCGCTGACCCGCTTCGGCAGAACCGTCCCCCGCGTGGCCGTCGCAGCCGCCGCCGCCCTCGCCCTCGCCGCCTGCGGCGGCGGTGCGGACAAGAAGGACGACGCCGCCCCCTCGGGCGACACCGGCAGCACCAAGTCGGCAGCCTTCCCGGTCACCGTCGACCACAAGTACGGCAGCACCACGATCGACGCGGAGCCCAAGCGGGTCGTCACGCTCGGCCTGTCCGACCAGGACGCCGTGCTCGCCCTCGGCATCAAGCCCGTCGGCGCGGTGGACTGGTTCAAGGAGACGCCGTACGGCAAGTGGCCGTGGTCGAAGGACAAGTGGGGCACCACCACGCCGGAGATCGTCGGTGAGCGCGACGAGTACAACATCGAGAAGATCGCGGCGCTGAAGCCCGACCTCGTCATCGCCCAGTACTCGGGGATGAAGAAGGAGCAGTACGACACGCTCTCGAAGTTCACCAAGGTCGTCGCCCAGCCCAAGGACCTGCCCGACTACGGCGCCTCCTGGCAGGTGATGACCCGGCAGATCGGCAAGTCCCTCGGCAAGGACACCGAGACCGAGAAGCTGATCTCGGACATCGACGCCCGCTTCAAGGCCGTCCGTGAGAAGCACCCCGAGTTCTCCCAGAAGACCCTCGCCGTCGCCGACAGCTTCGAGGCCGGAAAGTACTCGGCCTTCACGAAGATCGACCCCAAGGCGATCTTCTTCTCCGAGCTCGGCTTCAAGCTGAAGCCCGAGATCGACACCCTGGCGAAGCCGGGCTTCAACGTCGCCGAGCTGAGCGCCGAGAAGCTCGACGTCCTCGACGTCGACCGCCTGGTGTGGGTCACCTCCAGCACCGAGGCCAACGACCGCATCAAGGCCGAGGCGCTCTACAGCAAGCTGAAGGTCCACCAGGAGAAGCGCGACCTGTTCGTGCCCTACCAGAACCCGGACATCGGCGCCGCGTTCTCCTTCAACACGGTCCTGTCGATCCCGTACGCCATCGACCAGGTCGAGCCGCTGATCTCGGCCGTCAAGTAACCGCCGGTCCTCCGGCATCCCGCCCGTCCGCCGACCTCGTCGCGGACGGGCGGGCCCGGTGCGCCCCAGCCCGGCCGGCCGGGACACACCTCACTGACGCTTCACCAGGGAAAGGCCCATGCGAACGATGTTTGACGACGCGTCGGACCGGACGTCCGCCTCCGGCACACCCGTCACGGGTGGGCAATCCGGCATCTGGCTCGCCCAGCAGATCGACCCGGACAGCTCCGCCTACAACATCGTGTTCTCCCTGGACCTGCGCGGCGACGTCGACCTGGACCTCCTGGCCGCCTCCGTGCGGCGGGCCGTGGAGGAGGCCGAAGGCCTGCACGTGCGCTTCGCCGACGGCGAGGACGGCCCCCGGCAGACGGTCCTGCCCGCCGCTTTCGACGTACCCGTCGTGGACCTGCGCGGCGCCGCCGACCCCGAGGCGGCCGCCGCCGGCTGGATCGACTCCGAGCGCGACCGGCCCGCCGACCTGGCCCGCGGCCCTCTCTTCGCGCAGGCGCTGCTGCGGCTCGCGGACGACCGCGTCCGCTGGTACCAGCGCTACCACCACATCGTCACCGACGGCATGGGCGTCGCCCTGATCACCCGCCGCGCCGGTGCGCTCTACACCGCGGGCGGCGCGGACCCCGCCCCCCGCGAGCGCCGGATCTCCCGCCTCGTGGCGGCCGACGAGGCCTACCGCGCCTCGGACCGCCACCAGGAGGACCGCGCCTACTGGCTCGCGCGCATGGCAGCCCGGCCCGAGCCCGTCCGCCTCGTCGAGCGGGCCGCGGTGCCCATGACGCGCCGGCTGCGCCGGACGTCGGAGCTGTCCGCCGCCGACACCGGCCGGCTGCACGCCGCCGCCGAGCGCGCCGGCACCCGCCCCTCCCGGCTGCTGATCGCGGCCGTCGCCGCCTACCTGCACCGGGTCAGCGGCGAGCAGGACCTCGTCCTCGGCCTGCCGGTCGCCGCCCGCCAGGACGCCGAGTCGGCCGACATCCCCGGCATGGTGTCCAACATCGTCCCGCTGCGGCTGACCGTCCGCCCCGGTACGACCGGTACCGAACTCCTCGCCGAGGTCCGCACGGCCGTCGCCGGCGCCGTCGACCACGGGCGCTACCGCGCCGAGGACCTCGCCCGGGAACTGGGCCTGGCCGACGGCGTGTCCGAACTCGTCGGCCCGACCGTCAACATCCTGCCCCGCCCCGACGGCATGCGCTTCGGCGACCTCGGCAGCGAACTCGACGCCGTCTGGCTCGGCCCCGTCAGCGACCTCGCCCTCAGCTTCGTCGAAACCGACGGCGGCCTCGGCATCCGGGTCCACCTCGACGTCGACGCCGACGTCTGCGACGAGCAGGCACTGCGCGACCACGAGCGCCGCTTTCTGGCCCTGCTCGGCGCCTTCGCCGACGAGCTGGACCGTCCCGTCGGCCGCATCGAACTGACCTCCGCCGCGGAACGCGCCCAGCTCCTCGGCGAGTTCGGCGTGTCCCCCCGCGAGACGGCCGACCTCTCCTGGCCCGCCGCCTTCGAGCAGCAGGTACGGCGCACCCCCGACGCCGTCGCCCTCGTCTGCGAGGAGCGCGAGCTCACGTACGCGGAACTGAACGCCGAGGCCAACCGGCTCGCCCGGCTCCTCGCCGCCCGCGGCGCGGGCGCCGAGGACGTCGTCGCCGTGGCCGTTCCCCGGTCCCCCGAACTCGTCGTGGCCCTGCTCGCCGTCATGAAGACCGGCGCGGCCTACCTGCCGCTGGACGCCGACCACCCGCAGGACCGCATCCTCTACATGCTCGACGACGCCGGCGCGCGCACCGTCGTCACCACCCGCGAGCTCGGCGCCGCGCTGCCGGACGCCCCCGGCGTCACCCGCCTGCTGCTCGACGACCCGGCCGTGGCGGCCGAGCGCGCCGCGCTCGACGCCGGTGACCCGGACCTGCCCATCGCGCTCGACCAGGCCGCGTACGTCATCTACACCTCGGGCTCCACCGGCCGGCCCAAGGGCGTCGTCGTCTCCCACGACGGCGTCGGCAGCCTCGTCGCCACGGCCACCGACCGCATCGGCATCACCGCCGACAGCCGGGTGGTGCAGTTCGCGTCCGTCGGTTTCGACGTGACGGTCTGGGACCTGATCATGTCGCTGTGCGTCGGCGGCCGGATCATCGTCGTCCCCACCGAGCGACGCGTCGCCGGGGCCGCCCTCACCGACTACATCGCGGGCCACCGCGCCACCCACATGATCCTGCCGCCGTCGCTCGTCTCGGCGCTGCCGCAGGACTGCGACCTGCCCGACGGCGCCGTCCTGATCGTCGGCACCGAAGCGGTGCCCAGCGAACTCATCGCCCGCTGGGCCGGCCGGCTCCAGGTCGTCGTCGCGTACGGCCTCACCGAGGCGACCGTCAACTCCACCCTGTGGGTGGCCGAGGCGGACCGCCCGGGCCCCGCGCCCATCGGCGAGCCCGACCCCAACACCCGGGCCTACGTGCTCGACGCGGCCCTGCGCCCGGTGCCCGTCGGCGCCGAGGGCGAGCTGTACGTCGCCGGGCGCGGCCTGGCCCGCGGCTACCTCGGCCGGCACGGGCTCACCTCCGAGCGCTTCGTCGCCGACCCGTACGCCGCCGAGCCCGGCGCGCGCATGTACCGCACGGGCGACCGCGTCCGCTGGGCCGCCGACGGCAACCTGGAGTTCCTGGGCCGCTCCGACGGCCAGATCAAGATCCGCGGCCACCGCATCGAGCCCGGCGAGGTCGAGAGCTTCCTGATGGCCTGCCCGGGCATCGCCCAGGCCGCCGTACTGGTCCGCGAGGACCACCGCAGCGCCAAGCGGCTCGTGGCCTACCTCGTCGCGGAAGCCGGTACGGACGCCGACGCCTCCGTGGCCCAGGCGCGCACCCTGATCTCCGAGGCGCTGCCCGACTACATGGTCCCGTCCGCGGTCGTCCGCCTCGACGGACCGCTGCCGCTGACGCCCAACGGCAAGCTCGACACCCGGGCCCTGCCCGAGCCCCGGTGGACCGCGACCGCCGGCGGCGACGCGCCCACCACCCCCGCGGAGACCGCGCTCGCCGGGCTCTTCGGCGACGTGCTCGGCCTGCCGTCGGTCGGCGTCCACGACAGCTTCTTCGAGCTGGGCGGCGACAGCATCGTCGCCATCCAGCTGGTCAACCGCGCCCGCGAGGCCGGGCTGGCGATCACCCCGCGCGACGTGTTCCGCCAGCGCACCGTCGCGGCGCTCGCCAGGACGGCGGGCGAGGCCCCGGCCGCCGCGCAGGCGGCCCCGGCGGTGGAGCTCGACGAGGACGCGCTGCCCGTCTCGCCGCTACAGGAAGGTTTCTTCTTCCACGCGGAGTTCGACCAGGACGCCGGCGACCTGTACGTCGTCCAGGAGCTCCTCGACCTGGAGGGCACGGTCGACGCCGAGCGGCTGCGCAGCTCCCTCCAGCTGCTGCTCGACCGGCACCCGCTGCTGCGCGCGGAGTTCCGCCAGCTGCCCGGCGGCCAGGTCGTCCAGCGGATACCGGGCCGGGCGGCCCTGCCCTGGCGCGAGGCCGACACGGCCCGCACCCCGCTCGACGACGTCCTGCGCCAGGACCGCGCCGAGCGCTTCGACCTCGGCCGGCCGCCGCTGATGCGCGCCACCCTGATCAAGGACGGGCAGCGCAGCCGGCTGCTGCTGACCCTCCACCACATCATCGCCGACGGCTGGTCGGTCTCCGTCCTGCTGCGCGAGCTGACCGCCGCCTACCAGGGCGGGACGCTGCCCGAGCCGCCCGCCCCGCAGCCCTACCTGGCGTGGCTGGCCGGCCGGGACCGCGACGCCGCGCGCAGCGCCTGGCAGCGGGCGCTCGCCGGTCTGGACGAGCCCACCCGCCTGCTCGGCACGTCCGCCCGCCCGGACGACGAGGGCCCCGAGCCCGCCGCCGCCCCCCAGGACGTCGACGTGCGCCTGCCCGAGGCGCTCACCGCCGGCCTGACCGCGAGCGCCCGCCGCCACGGCCTCACCCTCAGCACCGTCGTGCACGGCGCCTGGGCCCTGCTCCTCGGCGGCCTGACCGGCAGCCGGGACGTCGTCTTCGGCACCACCGTCTCCGGCCGCACCACCGAGGTCGAGGGCCTGGACGCGGCCGTCGGCCTGTTCATCAACACCGTTCCCGTCCGGGTCTCCCTGCGCCCGGGCGAGGCCCTCTCCGAGCTGCTGCTGCGCGTCCAGGACGAGCACGCGGCCCTGCTGGACCACCAGCACCTCGGCCTCGCCGAGATCCAGCGGATCGCGGGCGGCGGGGAACTCTTCGACACGCTCGTGGTCTTCGAGAACTACCCCTGCGGCGACCTGTCCGCCGCCGAGCGGGACGCGCAGGCGCTGCGCGTCACCGGTGCCGAGGTCTTCGACGCCGTGCACTACCCGCTCGCGCTGATCGTCGAACCCGGCGGCGGCCGCCTGTCGCTGCGGTTCAAGTACGACGCGTCCCGGATCGACCAGCAGTCCGTCGCGGCCGTCGCCGACCGCTTCGAGGCGCTGCTCCGGACCCTCGTGTCCGACCCCGCCCGCCCGGTCGCCCGGGTCGCGGTGCTGTCCGGCCGGGAGCAGGAGCAGCTCACCGCGCTGAACGCCACCGCTCGCACCCTGCCCGCCGCGGACGCCACCCTCGCCTCGCTCTTCGCCGCCCAGGTGGCGCGGACCCCCGGCGCCCCGGCCGTCGTCTTCGAGGACACCACCCTCGACTACGCCGAACTGGACCGGCGCGCCGAGGCGCTGGCCCGGCGCCTGCGGGCCCGCGGCGCCGGCCCCGAGCAGTTCGTCGCGGTCGCGGTGCCCCGTTCCGCGGAGCTGATGGTCGCCCTGCTCGGCGTGCACAAGGCCGGCGCCGCCTATCTGCCGCTGGACCTCGACTACCCCGCCGACCGGGTCGCGTTCATGCTCGCCGACTCGGGTGCCCGCACCGTCGTGACCACCGCCGACGCGGCCGGCCGGCTGCCCGCCGTGCCCGGTCTCGCGCACGTCCTGGTGGACCGCGACGAAGAAGCCGCCGCCACCGCGGACGCCGCCGGTCCGGCGGTCACGCCCGCCGGACCGGACCACCCCGCCTACCTGATCTACACCTCCGGCTCCACCGGGCGCCCCAAGGGCGTCGCCGTCACCCACCGGGCGATCGTCAACCGCCTGGCCTGGATGCAGGGCGAGTACGGGCTCACCGCCGACGACCGGGTGCTGCAGAAGACCCCGTCGAGCTTCGACGTGTCCGTCTGGGAGTTCTTCTGGGCCCTCGTCGAGGGCGCGACCGTCGTCCTCGCCCGCCCGGACGGGCACCGCGACCCCGCCTACCTCGCCGACCTGATCCGCACCCGGCGGATCACCACCCTGCACTTCGTGCCGTCGATGCTGGCGGCGTTCGTCCAGGTCATGGAGGCGGCCCCCGGCGCCCCGGCGTGGGCGGCGAGCCTGCGCCGCGTGTTCTGCAGCGGCGAGGCCCTCACCGGCCCCGACGCCGGCCGCTGGCACGAGCTGACCTCCCGCCAGGGCGGCTCCGCCGTACCGCTGCACAATCTGTACGGGCCCACCGAGGCGGCCGTCGACGTGACGTACTTCCCCTACGAGGGGGGCACCGGGCTCGCCGTGCCGATCGGCAGGCCCGTGTGGAACACCCGGCTGTACGTGCTGGACTCCTTCCTGCGCCCCGTACCGCAGGACGTACCGGGCGAGCTGTACCTCGCCGGCGTCCAGCTGGCCCGCGGCTACCACGACCGGCTCGGCCTGACCGCCGAGCGGTTCGTCGCCGACCCGTTCGGCGGGCCCGGCGAGCGCATGTACCGCACCGGCGACCTGGTCCGGCGCCGCGCCGACGGCGCCGTCGAGTACCTCGGCCGCACCGACCGGCAGGTCAAGATCCGCGGCAACCGCATCGAACTCGGCGAGATCGAGGCGGCCGTGGCCGCCCTGCCCGGCGTCGCCCGCGCCGCCGTGATCGTCCGCGACGGTGCCCTCCTCGGCTACGCCGTCCCCGCCGCGGGCACCGTCCTGGACGCCGGGGCCCTGCACCGGGAGCTCACCGCGGCGCTGCCCGCGGCGATGGTTCCGGCGGCCCTCACGGCCCTCGACGAGGTCCCGCTGACGCCCAGCGGCAAGCTCGACCAGAACGCCCTGCCCTCGCCGTCCGTCGCCCCCCGAGCCGGTGGCCGCGCCCCCCGCGACGAGCGGGAGAGCGCCCTGTGCGAGATCTTCACCGACGTCCTCGGCATGACCGGGATCGGTGCCGACGACGACTTCTTCGTACTCGGCGGCGACAGCCTCACCTCGATCTCCGTCGCCACCCGGGCCCGTGAAAGGGGACTGGCCATCAGCCCGCGCGATGTGTTCGAGCACCGCACGCCCGCCGCGCTCGCCGCGGCGGCCGCGAGCGTGCCCGAGGAGACCGCTCCCGCCGCGGCCGGTGCCGCGCAACCCGCCGCCGGCGTGACCGTGTCCGCCGCCGAGGCCGGGCAGGCAGCCGCGGCCCTGCAGGCGGTGCTCGCCCTCCAGCAGCAGTCCGGCGCGGCGGTCGACCCGGCCCTGCAGGCGCTGCTGGCCCAGCTGACCGCCGGCGCCCCGGCGGAGGCGCCCCCGGCCCCCGCTCCGCTCGGCGGACTGGAGCTTTCCGCGCAGGAGCGCGCCCGCGTCGAGGCCGCCGCAGGGCTGCCCGTCGCCGACATCTGGCCGCTCTCCCCGCTCCAGGAGGGCATGTACTTCCACGCCACCTACGACGCGGGCGACGCCCTCGACGTCTACCTCTCCCAGGAGACGCTGGACTTCGACCGCCGCCTGGACGCGGACCGGCTCCGCGCCGCCTGCCGGGCGATCCTGGAGCGCAACGCCAGCCTGCGCGCCGGCTTCACCAGCGACGGCCTGCCCCGGCCCGTGCAGTTCATCGCGGACGGCGCCGAGATCCCCGTCGTGGAGACCGACCTGTCCGGGCTGCCCGCCGACGAGCAGCACGCCCGGGTGGAGGAGCTGCTCGCCGCCGACCGCCGCAAGCGCTTCGACCTGTCGGCTCCGCCGCTGTGCCGCCTCCAGCTGATCCGGCTCGCCGGCGGCCGCGACCGGCTCGTCGTCACCCACCACCTCATCCTGTGGGACGGCTGGTCCGCGTGGCTGTTCCTGGAGGAGCTGTTCACGCTGTACGAGCGGTCCGGCGAGACCGCCGGCCTGCCCGCCCCCGGCTCGTACCGCGACTACCTGGAGTGGCTGGACCAGCAGGACACGGCCCAGGCCGTCGGCGCCTGGCGCGACGCGCTCGCGGGCTTCGACGAGCCCACCCTCGTCGCCCCCACGGGCCGCGACGCGGGCCCGGTCATCCCGGCCGACTTCGACGCCGTCCTGTCCCGGGAGAGCAGCGACCGGCTGCGCACCCTGGCGCGGCAACAGGGCCTGACCCTGAACACCCTCCTCAACGCCGCCTGGGGCCTGGTCCTGTCCGCGATGACCGGCCGCGGCGACGTCGTCTTCGGCACCGCCGTCGCGGGCCGCCCCGCGGACGTACCGAACGTCGCCGGCATCATCGGCATGTTCCTCAACACCATCCCCGCCCGGGTCGCCTTCACCCCGGACGAGCCGCTGCTCGCCCTCCTGCGCCGCATGCAGTCCGAGCGCGCCGGCGTCATGCCGTACGAGTACGTCGGCCTCGGCACCCTCCAGCAGGAGACGGGCCACCGCCGTCTGTTCGACACGCTCTTCGTGCTGCGCTCCGCGGACGGCGAGGACCGCGCCGCGGCGCTCCGCCAGCGCTACGGCATCACCGACGTCTCGAACGTCGACGGGACGCACTTCCCGCTCACCCTGATCGTCACGCCCGAGACCAGCCTGCGCGTCACCCTGGCGGCCCGGCCCGACCTGTTCGACGCGCAGGCCGCGACCACGATCCTGGCCCGGTTCACGACCGTCCTGGAGCGGCTCGGCGAGCTCCTCGCCGCCCCGGACGCCGCGTCCGCCCGTACCGTCGGCGTGGACCTGCTGCTGCCCCCGGAGCGCGCCGCCCTGACGGCCGTGTGGGCCGGCAGCCGCGAGACCGTGCCGGACGAGACCATCGCCGACATGCTGACGGCCCAGGTCGCCCGTACCCCGGACGAGGTCGCGCTGGTCTTCGGCGAGCGCGCCCTGACGTACGCCGAGCTGGACGCGCACATCAACCGGATCGCCCGGCTGCTCCTGGCCCGCGGCGCGGGCCCGGAGCAGGTCGTCGCGCTGGCCCTGCCCCGGTCCATCGACATGGTGGCGGCGCTGTTCGCCGTCCTGCGGACCGGCGCCGCCTACCTGCCGCTCGACCTCGACCACCCGGCCGACCGGCTGCGGATGATGGCCGAGGACACCGGCCCCCTGTGCCTGGTGTCCACCGTGGCCGTCGCCCCGACCCTGCGCGGCGACAGCGGTCCGGCGGCGCCCGAACTCCTCCTGGACGACGAGGCCGTCGCCGCCGAACTGGCCGCCCTGCCCGGCGGGGAGATCACCGACGCCGAGCGACCCCTGTTCGCCCACGACGTGCCGGGCCGCCTGGACCACCCGGCGTACGTCATCTACACCTCCGGCTCCACCGGCCGGCCCAAGGGCGTCGTCACCCCCTACCGGGGCCTGACCAACATGCAGCTCAACCACCAGAAGGAGATCTTCGACCCGGCCATCGCCTCGGCAGGCGGGCGCCGGCTGCGCATCGCGCACACCGTGTCCTTCGCCTTCGACATGTCGTGGGAAGAGCTGCTGTGGCTCGTCGAGGGCCACGAGGTCCACGTCTGCGACGAGGAACTGCGCCGCGACGCGGAGGCACTGGTCGCCTACTGCGACCGGAACCGCGTCGACGTGGTCAACGTGACCCCGACGTACGCCCAGCTCCTCATCGAGGAGGGCCTCCTGGAGCGGGACGAGCCGGCGGGCAGGCACCGCCCCGCGCTGGTCCTGCTCGGCGGCGAGGCCGTGTCCGACACCGTGTGGACGACGCTGCGCCGGACCGAGGGCACCTACGGCTACAACCTGTACGGCCCGACCGAGTACACCATCAACACCCTCGGCGGCTCGACGGCGGACAGCGCCACCCCCACGGTCGGCCTGCCCATCCGCAACACCCGTGCCTACGTCCTGGACGCCATGCTGCGTCCGGTCCCGCCCGGCTGCCCCGGCGAGCTCTACATCGCCGGCACCGGTCTGGCCCGCGGCTACCACGACCGACCCGCGCTGAGTTCCGAACGGTTCGTCGCGGACCCCTTCGGCGAGCCGGGCGAGCGGATGTACCGCACCGGTGACCTCGTCCGGCAGCGGCCCGACGGCCTGCTCGACTTCCTGGGCCGCACCGACGACCAGGTGAAGATCCGCGGCTACCGCATCGAACTGGGCGAGATCGCCGCCGCCCTCTCCGCGCACCCCGAGGTCGCCCACGCGGCCGTCGTCGTCAACGAGAGCACCGGGACCAAGCGCCTGGTCGGCTACTTCGCACCGGAGGACGCCGCGGCGGCCGGGGAGGCCGGGGAGGACCTGCTCCAGCGGCTGCGCGAGCACCTGAAGGCCAAACTGCCCGACTACATGGTCCCGTCGGCGCTCGTCCCCGTCGCCACCCTGCCGCTCACCGTCAACGGCAAGCTGGACGTCCGCGCCCTGCCCGCCCCCGACTTCGCCGGTACGGGCACCAGCCGGGCCCCCCGCACCCCGCGGGAGGAGACGCTCTGCGCCCTCTACGCCGAGGTGCTCGGCCTGCCCGGGGGCAGCGTCGGCATCGACAGCGACTTCTTCGAGCTGGGCGGCCACTCGCTGCTGGCCACCCGGCTCGTCAGCCGGGCCCGTACCGCCCTCGACGCCGAACTCGCGATCCGCGACCTGTTCGAGGCACCCACCGTCGCCGAACTGGTCGAGCGCACGGCCCGCTCCGGGGGCGCCGCCCGCCCGGCCCTGACCGCCGGCGAGCGCCCCGACGAGCTGCCGCTGTCCCACGCCCAGCAGCGGCTGTGGGTCATCCAGCAGCTGGAGAACACCTCCGCCGCGTACAACTTCCCGCTCGTCATGCGCCTGCACGGGACCCTCGACACCGACGCGTGGGAAGTCGCCCTCGCCGACGTCACGGCCCGGCACGAAGCCCTGCGGACGGTGTTCGTGGAGGGCGAGACCCAGACCGTCCAGCGGGTGCTGCCCGCCGAGCGGGCGCGGCCCGTCGTGGAACGGCTGCGCGCCACCGAGGACGAGGTGCCCGGCATCGTCGACGCCGCCGTCAACCGGCCGTTCGACCTCGCCACCGAACTCCCGCTGCGGGCCACGGTCGTGGAGCTGTCCCCGCAGGAGCACGTCGCCGTCCTGCTGCTGCACCACATCACCACCGACGAGTGGTCGGACCGTCCGTTCCTGCGCGACCTGGCCGCCGCCTACGCGGCCCGCACCGGCGGCAGCGCCCCGGAGTGGGAGCCGCTGCCCGTCCAGTACGCCGACTACGCCCTGTGGCAGCAGCGCCTGCTCGGCGACCCGGCGGACGCGGACAGCCTCGCCGCCCGGCAGCTGGACTTCTGGCACACCACCCTGGACGGCGCCCCCGAGGAGCTGGAACTGCCCACGGACCGGCCGCGCCCGGCCCGGCCGGCGTTCACCGGAGCCGAACTGGACATCGCCTTCGACGGCGACGTCCACGAGGGCCTCAAGCGGCTCGCCCGCGAGACCGGCGCCAGCATGTTCATGGTGGTGCACGCGGCCGTGGCCGCCCTGCTCCACCGCATGGGCGCCGGTACGGACATCCCCCTCGGCTCGCCCATCGCGGGCCGCGGCGACGAAGCGCTGGACGACCTCGTCGGTTTCTTCGTCAACACCCTCGTACTGCGCACCGACCTGAGCGGCGACCCCAGCTTCACCGAGCTGCTCGGCCGGGTCCGGGAGACCGACCTCGCGGCGTTCTCGCACGCGGACGTGCCGTTCGAGTCGGTCGTGGAGAAGCTCAACCCGACCCGCTCACTGTCCCGGAACCCGCTGTTCCAGGTGATGGTCGGCTACCACGCCCGCACCGGCGACGCCCTGGAACTGCCCGGCCTGCGCGCCGACTACGTGCCGTTCCGCATCGCCTCGGCCAAGTTCGACCTGGTGTTCAGCTTCACCGAGCACACGCCCGCCGACGGCGGCGCCGGCTCCCTGGGCTGCCGCCTGGAGTTCGCCACCGAGTTGTTCGACCACGCCACCGCCGAGCGCCTCGGCGAGCGCCTCCGCAAGCTCGTCGCGGCCCTGGTCGCCGCACCCGGACGCCCCGTCTCCCAGGCGGAGATCCTCGCGGACGACGAGCGCCGGCTGGTCCTGGAGGGCTTCAACGCCACTTCCCGCGAGGTCGAGGAGGAGTCCTTCCCGGCCCTCTTCGCCCGGCGCCTCGCCGAGCGGCCCGATGCCGTCGCCGTCGTGGACGACGGCCGCACCCTCACGTACGCGCAGCTGGACGCCCGCGCCAACCGCCTCGCCCGGCTGATGGCGGCGCGCGGCGTGCGCACCGAGAGCGTGGTCGGCGTGGCCGTGCCCCGCTCGGCCGACATGGTCGCCACGGTGCTCGCGGCGCTCAAGCTCGGCGCGGCGTTCCTGCCGCTGGACCTGGTCCACCCGGCCGACCGCCTCACGTACATGATCGAGGACTCGGGCGCCGTGCTCCTGGTCGGCACCGAGCAGATCGCGGGGAAGATCCCCGACGTCGCGGGCGTCCCGGTGGTCCTGCTCGACGAGTCCTCGGTGGCCGACGAGCTGGACAGCCTGCCGCAGACCCCGGTCGACGGCGCGCCCGTCGGCCTCGACCAGACCGCGTACGTCATCTACACGTCCGGTTCGACGGGCCGCCCCAAGGGCGTGGCCGTGCCGCACGAGGGCATCGCCAGCCTCGTCGCCACCGCCGTCGACCGGATGGGCCTGGAACGCGACAGCCACGTGCTGCAGTTCGCGTCCATCGGTTTCGACGTCTTCGCCTTCGAGCTGTCGATGGCCCTGTGCCACGGCGGCCGGCTCGTCCTCATCACGGACGGGGCCCGCGTCGCCGGGCCCGCGCTCACCGACTTCCTCGCCGAGCAGCGGATCACCCACATGATCCTGCCGCCGTCGCTGGTCTCGGCCCTGCCGCACGGCTGCGAGCTGCCGGAGGGTTCCACCGTCCTCGTCGGTACGGAGACGGTGCCGCCGGACCTGTTCGAGCGGTTCGGCGCCACGGCCCACCTGATCTGCGCGTACGGGCTCACCGAGGCGACGGTCAACTCCACGCTGTGGCCCGCCCGCGACCACGGCGGCCGCCCCGGCAGCCGGGTCCCCATCGGCCGGCCCGACCCCAACACCCGCTGCTACGTCCTGGACGACACGCTGCGCCCGGTCCCGCCGGGCGTGGTGGGCGAGCTGTACGTGTCCGGCCGCGGCCTCGCCCGCGGCTACCTCGGCAGGACGGGGCTGACCTCGGAACGCTTCGTCGCGGACCCGTTCGGCGCCCCCGGCAGCCGCATGTACCGCACCGGTGACCGCGCCCGCTGGCTCGCCGACGGCAACCTCGACTTCCTCGGGCGCGTCGACACCCAGGTGAAGGTCCGCGGCTTCCGCATCGAGCTGGGCGAGATCGAGGCGGCCCTGGCCGGCCACCCGGCGCTCGCGCAGGCCGCCGTGGTCCCCGACCGCGACGGCGACATCGTCCGCCTGGTCGGCTACGCCGTACCGGAGCCGGGCGAGGTGCTCGACCCGCAGGCGCTGCGCGCCCACGTGGCCGAGCTGCTGCCCGAGTACATGGTCCCGGCCCTCGTCGTCCCCCTGGACGGCCCGCTGCCGCTGACGCCCAACGGCAAGCTGGACCGCAAGGCGCTGCCGGCGCCGGACTGGGCCGCGATGACCGGCGACGCGCTCCCGGCCAACGCGACGCAGGCGCGGCTCGCCGAGCTGTTCTGCGAGATCCTCAAGCTGGAGAAGGTCGGCATCCACGACAACTTCTTCGCGCTCGGCGGCCACTCCATGGCCTCGATGCGGCTCCTGGGCCGCATCCGCGCCGAGTTCGGCGCCGAGCTGAGCATCCGCGACGTCTTCGACGCGCTGACCGTCGCCGGCATCGAGGGCAAGCTGACGGGTGCCGAGTCGGCCCGCCCGGCCCTGCACCCGGCGGCCGAGCGCCCGGACGCGCCGCTCGCGGCGCCCGTCCAGCGCTGGCACTGGGACGCCTTCGGCCGGCACGGCGGCTTCGACCACGCGCTCGTGCTGCGCTCGCCCGGCGGCCTGGACGCGGACGCCCTGTCCGCCGCGCTCGCCGACGTGGCGGCCCGCCACGAGCCGCTCCGCACGGCGTTCACCGAAGTGGACGGGGCGCTGCACCACCGGACCGCCGAGGCCCCGGCCCTGACCCGGGAGACGTGCGAGGACCTGGAGCGCCGCCTGGCGGAACTGGCCGCCGGGGCCCCGCGGCCGGACCGTGCGGCACCGCTCGCGGCCCACCTGCTGACGGCCCCCGGCGGGCAGCAGGCACTGCTGCTGACGATGCACTACCTGGTGGTCGACGAGTGGTCGGTCGTCCCGCTGCTGCGCGACCTGACCGCGGCGTACGCGGCCCGGACGGACGGCCGGGCCCCGGCCTGGCAGCCGCTGCCGGTCTCGTACGGCGACTACGCCCGGTGGGCCCGCGAGGTCCTGGGCGACCTGGACGACCCGGACACCCGGGGCGGCCGGCAGCTCGCCTGGTGGCGCGAGACGCTCAAGGACGTCCCGGCCGCACTGGCCCTCCCGGCGGACGGCCCGCGCTCGTCCTCCGCGGGCGCCGACCACGTCGGCTTCGTCCTCGACGAGCAGCTGCACGCGGCCGTGGACGACCTCGCCCGGGCGACCGGCACGAGCATGTTCATGGTGCTGCACTCCGCCCTGGCAGCGGTGCTCACCGCCCACGGTGCGGGCACGGACCTGCCCATCGGTACGATGGTCGCCGGCCGTACGGACGACCAGCTGGCCGACCTGGTGGGCTGCTTCTTCAACACGGTCGTGCTGCGCACCGACACGGCGGGCGATCCGACGTTCGCGGAACTGCTGGCCCGCGTACGGGAGACCACGCTCAGCGCCCTCGACCGCCAGGAGGTCCCCTTCGAGGAGGTCGTCCGGGCGACCGGCCTGCCTCCGCAGGGCCCGCAGGTCATGGTGATCCACCACGAACAGGCGGACCTGGAGCAGCTGGAGGGCGGCATCGGCTCCCTCGACGCCGTACCCACCGGATCGACCCGGGCCCAGCTGACCCTCAGCTTCTACGAACCGCAGGGGGACGGCCCCGTCCACTGCGGCCTGATCCACGCGACCGACCTGCTCGGCACCGCCAAGGCACGGCGGCTCGCCGACGAACTCCAGAGGCTGCTGCGCACCGTGGCAGCCGACCCGGAACAGCCGCTCTCGGAGCTGTTCACCGCCATGACCGCACTGTCGACGAGGAGTGACAACGCATGACCACCAACCCGTTCGAGGACCCGCAGGGCCGCTTCCTTGTCCTGGTCAACGACGAGATGCAGCACTCGCTGTGGCCGTCCTTCGCGGAGGTCCCCGCCGGCTGGCGGACCGCCTTCGGCGAGGACACGCGGGAGGCCTGCCTCTCGTACGTCGAGCAGAACTGGACGGACCTGCGCCCGGCGAGCCTCGTCGCCCAGCAGGGCTGACCGCCGGCCGTACCTGCGCGCCGCCGCCCGTGGAGACCCTTCTCCACGGGCGGCGGCGTCCGCGCACCCGGGCCGGCACGGCCAGGCCGGATCAAGCCACGCCGGCGATGAGGCGCGCGGGCCGGGGCAGAGCCCCGTGCGGCGGCGCCGCAGGCGAGCCACCACCCATCCCGCCGAGCCCCGCAGGGACACGGCAGAAGGCTCCCGCCCGGAGTGCCGGGGCGGGAGCCTTCTGTGCGGGGAGGTACGGGGATACGGGTCAGCCCCGGACCGCCGGTTCGCGGCGGCTGTCGGACCACGCCGACCAGAGTTCGGCGTACCGGCCGCCCGCCGCGACGAGTTCCGCGTGGGTGCCCGTCTCGACGACCCGCCCCTGGTCGAGGACGACGACGCGGTCCGCGGTCGCCGCCTGCGGGAGCCGGTGGGCGACCATCAGACCCGTACGGCCCTCCAGGGCGCGCAGCGCGGCGGTCTCCAGTACGCGGGCGCCCGCGCTGCCGGCGTCGGCGGTGGCCTCGTCCAGGATCGCGATGGGCGGGTCCGTGAGGACGAGGCGCGCGAGCGCGAGGTGCTGGGCCTGGGTCACCGTGAGCCGGTGGCCGCCCTCGCCCACGACCGTGGCCGGCCCGTCCGGCAGCGCGTCGACCCACTGCAGGGCGTCGACGCGGGCCAGCGCGGCGCGCAGTTCCTCGTCCGTCGCCCCGGGGCGGGCCAGCCGCAGGTCCTCGGAGAGCGGGCCCGCGAAGACGTGGACCTCCTGGCTGATCAGGGTGACCGCCTGCCGGATCCCGGCGGGGCCCAGCGCGCGGGAGTCCACGCCGCCCAGGGCTATCGCCCCGGTCGCCGGGTCGTGGACGCCCGCGATCAGCTTGGCGAGCGTGGTCTTGCCGGCGCCGCTGGCGCCCACCAGGGCGACGCGTTCGCCGTTGCGGACCTCGAGGTCGACCCCGCTGAGCACCGGGTGGCCGTCCACGTACGCGTGGCCGAGGCCGGACACCTTGACCGAGCCGTCGACCGGCGCGGCGGCCCGGACGTCGGGCTCCCGCTCGGCGGGGAGGCTCGACACGCCGACGAGACGGGCGAGGCTCGCCCCGGCGGACTGGGCGTCGTCGATGAGGAACAGCGCGGCGTTGATCGGGTTGAACAGGCCGTGGAAGTAGAGCGCGGCCGCGGTCGCCGTACCGATGCTCACCGAGCCGTTGTCGACGAGGTGGAAGCCGGTGACGAGGATCGCCGTCATGCCGATGAACTCGGCGATGTTCAGCCGGGAGAAGAAGCCCGAGACCAGGCGCATGCCGCGCGCCGCGAGGTCGACGGCGGTCTGCGACCGCTGTTCGAGCAGCTCCTCGTGGCGCCCGTTCAGCCGGAACGCCCGTACGGTGCGGACTCCGCCGATGCTGTCGAGCAGCTGGTGCTGGAGTGCTCCGGTCGCCACCCGGTGGGCGGAGTAGATGCTCGCGGCGCGCGGGATGTACCAGCGGACCGTGAGGACGTGCACCGGGACGGCCAGCAGGACGGCGGCCAGGAAGCGCCAGTCGAGGACGGCGAGGCCCACCAGCGTCAGCACGATGGTGAGGAAGGCGTTGGCGAACTCGGGCAGGGCCTGGCGCACCGCCTTGGCGATCAGCGTGACGTCACCCGTGACGCGCGAGGTCAGGTCACCCGAGCCGGCCTTCTCGACCCGTTCGAGCGGCAGCCGCAGCGCCCGCGCGATGAACCGTTCCCGCAGGTCGGCGAGGACCGTCTCGCCGAGCGTGGCCACCAGGGACTTGCCGATGGCCGTGGCGACGCCGCGGGTGACGGCGACCACCAGGAGGAGGATCATCGGCACGGTCAGGGCGGATTCGCCCCGCTTGTCCACCACCAGGTCCACGATCCGGCCGAGCAGCGGGGCGGTCAGCAGCCCGATGCCCGTACCGAGGACGAGGACGGACATCGCGCCGAAGGACAGCATCCGGTGGCGGCGCAGCAGTTCGCGTACGACGGCGAAGGTCCGGGCACCGGTGGCGGTGGGCAGCAGCTCGCGTTCGGGTGTGCCGGGTCCGCTCATCGTCGGTCCTTGGTCCTTCGCGTCTCGGTCCTGCGGCGGGGAGTCCAGCGGTCGTGGGTCCAGCGGGTCCCGGTCCTGGGTGGCCGTCATGCCAGCACCGCCGAGCGGTACGAGGCGTGGGCGGCGACCAGCTCCGGGTGACTGCCCTCGGCGGCCACCCGGCCGTCGTCGAGCATGACCACCACGTCGGTCCCGGCGAGCAGCGCGGGGCTGGTGGTGACGAGCACCGTGGTGCGTCCCCGGCGCAGGTCCCGCAGGCGGGCGGCGATCCGGGCCTCGGTGACCGTGTCGACCGCGGTGGTCGGGTCGTGGACGACGAGGACCGGCGGGTCCGCGGCCAGGGCGCGGGCGAGCGCCACGCGCTGGCGCTGGCCGCCGGACAGCGAACGGCCGCGCTCGGTGAGGACGGTGTCGACGCCCTCGGGCAGGGCCTGGGCGACCTCGTCCGCCGTGGCGGCGGCCAGGGCCGGTGCCACGTCCGCCGCTTCGGCGGCGGTTGCGGCGCGTACGTTGGCGAGCAGGCTGTCCTCGAAGAGGTCCGCGTCGTGGTGGGCGACCAGGATCGCGCGGCGGGCGTCGTCGGGGCCGAGGTCGGTCAGCGCTACGCCGTCGAGCTCGACGGTCCCCTCGGCCGGGTCGAGTTCGCGGCCGAGGCAGAGCAGCAGGTCGTTCGCGGCGGCCGCGTCGCGGGCGACGACGCCGACGAGGGTGCCGGGTGCGATGTCGAGGTCGACACCGCGCAGGGCGCCCTGGGTGACGCCGCGCAGCCGCAGCCCGCCGGCGACCTGGTCGGGCAGCGGGACCGTGCCGGCCGCGACGGCGGGCGGCGACGCGAGGACCTCGGCGATCCGGTCGGCCGAAGCCCGGCCCTGGGCGAACTCGCCGTTGACGTAGGTGAGGAGCTGGAAGGGGCCGAGGAGGTACTGCGCGAGGCCGACGGCCGCGACCAGCTCACCGACGGTGATGTCGCCGCGCATCGCCAGGTGGGCCCCGACGAGCCCGATGGCCGCGATGAAGATGCCGGTGAGGGCGAGGATCGCGCCGTCGTGCCAGGCCCGGCTGGCGGCCGCCCGCAGGGCGGAGGCCAGGGAGCTGCGGCTCGTCTCGCGGTAGCGGGAGACCGCCGCGGCCTCGGCGCCGATGCCCTTCAGCACGCGCAGGCCGGCGACCAGGTCGGCGGCGACGCCCGAAGCGTGGGCGGCGTGCTCCTGCTCGGCCTCGCTGCGCCGTTCCAGCGGACGGCTGATGACGTGGCCGAGCCACAGCAGCGGTGGTACGCCGAGGAGGACGAGCAGGCCGAGCGGTACGGAGATCCGCAGCAGGGCGACCGCGCTGATGGCCAGACCGGCGACCGCGGACAGCGTGTACGGCAGGGCGGCCGCGACCGAGCCGACGCGCCGGGCGTCACCGGTCGCGACGGCCGTCAGCGCGCCGGGCAGCCGGCCGCTGTCGGCGCCGCCGCGCGGGTCGAGCACCCGGGCGGCGAGGTCCTGCCGGATCCGGTGCGCGGCGCTCTCGCCCGCACCCTCGGCGAGCCGTGCGGAGTTGCGGTAACAATTGGACAGGATGAAGAACAGGGCGGCGAGGACCAGCAGCCAGCGCAGGAGGGCTCCGGTGGAACCGGTGCCCACCGCCTCGTCGATGACCAGGCCGATGACGACCGGGACGAGGGCTTCGCACGCCTGGTGCGCCATGCCGAGGAGCGATGCTCCGGTGACACGGCGACGCTGATCGGCGAGTGCTCTCCGGAGGACGGGGCCTCCCGTTGGTTTTCCAGCGGGCACGCGGCGCCTCCACAAGACAGGGCTGGATAGTTAGGTAAGGCTACCTTAAATTAGGTGCCTGCCAAGGGTCCCGGCAGCCCCCACGCGCACCCGGCGGGCGGGCATCGGGGCGAGGTCGCGCCCGCGTTGACCCTGCGCGACTGTGCGGTTAGGCTCACCTAAGTTCGATGATTGCATGTCATGTCGCCCGCGGCACAGTCATGTTCTGGTCCACGCTTCGCGCGGCTCGCGGGGCACCCGAATCCGCCGCCAGGGGAGTGGTCGTTGTCCGTCGAAGCGCAGACGGCGCCCGGTAGCAAGACCGGAGGCCCCGCCGAGCCCGTCGTGCCCACTACCCGTCCGGCCGCCACGGCCCTGCGCGGTCTCGGCCTCCTCGTGACGCTCGGGGTGCTCGTCCTCGTCTCCCTCGTCAGCGTCTGGGTGGGCTCCCGGGGGATACCCTTCGCCGCGACCTGGGACCTCCTGTGGCACCCCGACGGCTCGCAGGCCTCCGTCATCGTCCACGAGTACCGCATCCCCCGCACCGTGCTCGGCGTCCTCGTCGGGGCGGCGCTCGGACTGTCCGGCGCCCTGATGCAGGCCCTGACGCGCAACCCGCTCGCCGACCCCGGACTCCTCGGGGTCAACCTCGGTGCCTCCACGGGCGTCGTCGTCGCCATCGCCTTCGTGGGCGTGGCCTCGCCCGTCGGCTACGTGTGGTTCGCCCTCGCCGGGGCCGCCCTGGCCTCGGCCGGCGTCTACCTGCTCGGTTCCTCCGGGCGGAAGCTGGCCACCCCCGACCGGCTCGTCGTCGCCGGAGCGGCGGTGACCGCCGTGCTGTACGCCTTCAACTGGGGCGTCCTGCTCTTCGACCCGGAAGCCTTCGACCAGTTCCGCTTCTGGACGGTCGGCTCCCTCGCGGGCCGGTACTACGACATCGTGCTGCTCGTCCTGCCGTTCGTCGCCGTCGGCCTGACCGTCGCCTTCCTCCTCGCCCCCTCCCTCAACGCCCTGGCCATGGGCGACCAGATGGGGCGCTCCCTCGGCGTGGACGTCGGCCGCACCCGGGTCCTGGCCGCCCTCGCCGTGATGCTGCTGTGCGGCGCCGCCACCGCCGCCGTCGGGCCGATCAGCTTCGTCGGCCTGGCCGTACCGCACGTCGCCCGGTTCATCGTCGGCGCGGACCAGCGCTGGGTGTTCGCGTACTCGATCGTGCTCGCACCGGTCCTGCTCGTCGGCTCGGACGTCCTGGGCCGGGTGCTCGGCGCACCGGGCGAGGTGCAGGTCGGCATCGTCACCGCCTTCATCGGCGCGCCCCTGTTCATCGCGCTGTGCCGCCGTCGAAAGCTGGTCATGCTGTGAGCGCCGTACCGGAGACGAAAGCCTCCGCCGCCTCCGTGCCCGGAGCCGGGCACAGCCCCGCCCCCCGCGTCGTCAGCGGCCGGATCGTCCGGCTGGGCGGTCTCTCGGTGCGCGTGCAGGTCCGCACCGCCGCCGTGACCGCCCTCCTGCTCGCCGCGCTCGTCGTGCTCGTCGGCATCACGCTGACCACCGGCGACTTCAAGCTCTCCGTCGGGGAGGTCTTCCAGGCCCTGACCGGCAGCGGTTCCGGCGCCGCGGACTTCGTCGTCAACACCCTGCGCATGCCGCGCATCCTGACCGCGGTGTTCGTCGGCGCGGCCCTCGCGGTGAGCGGGGCGATCCTGCAGAGCCTGACCCGCAACTCCCTCGGCAGCCCCGACATCATCGGCTTCACCAACGGCTCCGCCGTGGGCGCGCTCATCGTGATCATCCTGCTGCACGGCAGCATGACCCAGATCGCCCTGGGCGCCCTGGCCGGCGGCCTCGCCACCGCCCTCGTCGTCCACCTCCTGATGATCGGCCGCGGGATCCAGGGCTTCCGGCTGGTCGTCATCGGCATCGGCGTCAGCGCCCTGCTGCTCGCCCTCAACTCCTACCTGATCACCCGGGCGACCTTCCAGGAAGCCCTGGAAGCACAGGCCTGGCTGATCGGCAGCCTGGGCAACCGGCTGTGGACGCACGCCAACACCATCGGCATCGCCCTCGCCGTCCTGCTGCCGCCGGCCTTCCTCCTCTCCCGCCGCCTCACCGTGGTCGAGATGGGCGACACCACCGCCGGAGCGCTCGGCGTCGAGGTGGGGCGCACCCGTACGGCCCTCCTCGTCATCAGCGTCGCCCTCGCCGCGTTCGCGACCGCCGTCACCGGCCCCATCTGGTTCATCGCCCTCGCCGCGCCCCAGGTGGTCCGCCGGCTCACCGGTTCGTCCGGCCCCGTGCTGCTGCCGTCCGCCCTCATGGGCGCCTTCCTCCTCCTCCTGAGCGACCTCGTCGTACAGCGGGCCTTCGCGCCCGCGCTGCTCCCGGTCGGCACGGCGACCGGTGCCATCGGCGGGCTGTACCTCATCTGGCTGCTGATCACCGAGTCGCGAAAGAGCCGCGCATGACTGGAACCCACTCCCCGCAGTCCCGGCTGCGCGCAGAGGACCTCACGCTGTCCTACGACCAGCGGACGGTGGCCACGTCCCTGAGCGTCGACATCCCCGACCGGTCCTTCACCGTGATCATCGGGCCGAACGCCTGCGGCAAGTCGACGCTGCTCACGGCGCTCGCGCGGATGCTGAAGCCCCGGGCCGGACAGGTCTACCTGGACGGGGCCGCCATCGCCTCGTACCGCTCGCGCGAGGTGGCCCGCCGCCTCGGACTGCTCCCGCAGTCCTCGAACGCGCCCGGCGGCATCACCGTCGGCGACCTCGTGGCGCGCGGCCGCTACCCGCACCAGCGGCTGCTCAAGCAGTGGTCCGCCGAGGACGAGGAGGCCGTCACCGAGTCGATGCGCCAGACCGGCGTGCTCGAACTCGCCGACCGGCCGGTGGACGACCTCTCCGGCGGCCAGCGCCAGCGCGTCTGGCTCGCCATGGTCCTCGCCCAGCAGACCTCCATCCTGCTGCTGGACGAGCCCACCACCTTCCTCGACATCGCCCACCAGGTCGAGGTGCTGGACCTGTGCGCCGAACTGCACGCCCGCAAGGGGCACACGGTCGTGGCGGTCCTCCATGACCTCAACCAGGCCTGCCGTTACGCCACCCACCTCATCGTGATGCGGCCCGGCGGCACGATCGCCGCCGAGGGCGACCCGGCGAGCATCATGACCGCCGAGCTGGTGGAGGACGTGTTCGGCCTGCCCTGCCGGATCATCGAGGACCCGGAGACCGGCACCCCGCTGATGGTCCCCGCCGCCCCCAGGCGGTACGCCCCCGAGGGCCCCGCAGCCGTCCCCCACGACGCCGTGCTCGCCGAACGCACCTGACCGGCCGGGCACCCTCCGACGACGACGGGAACCCCCATGCTGTGCACGAGGCTGACGAACGCCCGCATCCTGACCATGGACCCGGACCACCCGGTCGCGCACGACCTGGGCATCTGGCGGGGCCGGATCGTGGGCCTGGACGAGGCCGTGACCTCGCTGCCGGCCCGTGAGGTCATCGACCTGCAGGGCGCCACCGTGCTGCCCGGGTTCATCGACAGCCACGTCCACCTGACGTGGACCGGGCTCAGGGCGAGCAGCGCGAACGTCGCGCCCTGCCTGCGCGCCGAGGACGTCCTGGCGGTCGTCGAGGGGGCCGCCCTGGCCAGGCCCGCCGGCGCCTGGGTCGACGTCATGGGGTACGACCAGCGGGCCCTGGGCCGCCACCTGACCGCCGCCGAGCTCGACCGGGTCAGCCACGGGCGCAAGGTCTTCCTGATGCACGACTCGGGCCACGGCGCCGTCGTGGGCAGTGCCGTACTGGACCTCCTGCCCGCCGATCTCCCCCACCAGGACGGTTTCCTGGCCGAGAGCGCCATGACCGCCGCCCGCCGGCTCCGGCTCCCCTACGCGCAGACGGAGATCGCCGACGCCGTCGAACACGCGGCGCGCGTCTGCCTCTCCGAGGGCGTGACCGCCGTCGCCGAAGCGGGCATCGGCGGCGGCCTGCTGGGCAACAGCCCGGTGGAGCTCGGCGCCTACCAACTGCTGCGGGACCAGGGCAGGCTGCCCCTGCGGGTCCAGCTCATGGCCGCCGGCGACACGCTCCGCCCGCTCACCGCGCACCAGGAGGACGGCATTCCGCGCGCGCTCGACCTGGGCCTGCGCACCGGCTTCGGCGACGAGTGGCTGTCCCTGGGCGCGCTGAAGATCTACACCGACGGCGGCATGATGGCCCGTACCGCGGCCCTCACCTCCCCCTACGAGGGCATGGACCACACCGGGGAGCTCCAGGACGACCCCGACCGCCTCGTCGACCTCATCGTGGACGGCCACCTCGCCGGCTGGCAGCTGGCCGTGCACGCCATCGGGGACCGCGCCGCCGACCTCGCGCTCGACGGCCTGGCGCGGGCCCAGAAGCTGCGGCCGCGCCCGGACGCGCGGCACCGCATCGAACACGCCGGCCTGATCCGCCCGGACCAGCTTCCGCGCTTCGCGGAACTCGGCGTCAGCGCCGTGGTGCAGCCCGCCTTCCTCTACTCCTTCGGCGACGACTACGCGACCGTGATGGGCGCGGAGCGGGCGCCCTGGATGTACCGGGGAAGGGGGTTCCTGGACCACGGGGTCACGCTCGTCGGCAGCTCGGACCGGCCCGTCACGGACGGAGCACCGCTGCGGGCCGTCCAGTTCATGGTCGAGCGGGCCTCCTCCTCCGGCCGGCCCGTCGGCCCGGACGAGGCCGTCACCGTGGAGGAGGCGCTGCGGGCCTACACGGTCGCCGGGGCCCACGCCTGCCGGTGGGACGACAGCGCGGGCAGCCTCACGCCGGGCAAGCGCGCCGACTTCGTGGTGCTGGCCGACGATCCGCGGCAGGTGGACCCGTCCCGGATCGCCGGCATCGAGATCGTGGCGACCTTCGTGGACGGACGAGAAGTGACGGAAGGCGGGAAACTGTGAGCACGGGCACGGTGGGCACGGGCACGGTGGGCACGGGCACGGTGGGCACGGGCACGGTGGGCACGGACGGGGCGCTGGAGCGGCTGCTCCCGCTGTGGCAGGCTCCGCAGTACCCGCCGCGCTGGGTCATCTGGCGGGCGGCCGTGGACGAGGTCATGGTCTTCGACCGGGAGTACAACATCCCCGTCCACGTCGACGACGCGGCACTGGGGGAGGTCCTGCGCCGGATGCGCGAGGCCGGGGCGCCGGAGAGCACCGACTACCCGGGCCGGGCCTGCGGATAGGGCCGCGTCCTGCCGACGGGTACGAACCCCGCTGCCGGGACGGCGACTTGGCCACACGCTTAGGTGAGGCTAGCCTTACTTCGAATGTTCCACCGGGTACGCGGCGATCCTGCCGTCCCCCGCGCTCGATGGAACCCGAGGAAGGAACGCCTTGATCACGGCCCCGCCGCGCCCTGCCGCGCTCGCCACGCTGCCGCCCCTCGCACCCCGTACGACCGCCTCCCCCGGATTCACCGTGCGGCCCGCGCGCCCCGACGAAGGCGCCGCGCTCGCGGCCCTCTCCCGGCCGTTCGCCCGAGCGGGCGCACTGCGGGAGCGCCCGCTCTCCCTCTACGTGGCCCAGGCGGCCGACTTCCTCGTCGCGCAGGCCCCCGACGGCACCCTGGAAGGCTGCCTCGGGGTACGCGTCCACCCCACCGCCGGCGTGCTGTTCAACTTCTGCGTCGCCCGGCACCGGCAGGGGTCCGGCATGGGGGCCCGGCTGCTGCACGCGGCCTTCGCCCGGGCGCGGAACCGCTCGCTGGACACCCTGTTCACCGCGACCACCGGCAGTGGCCGCCTCTTCCTGCGCCACGGATTCCTGCCGGCCTCCGCGAGCCTGGCCCCGCCCGTCTGGGCCGAGTCCCTGGACCCGCGCCGGGGCGCCCGCGTCCTGGCCCGCACCCTGTAGACGCAAAGGGGCGGGCCCCCGGAGGGACCCGCCCCGGTGCGCGTACCGGACGCGCCCGCCGCTCAGGCGTCGAGGACCGCGGGCAGCGCGGCCACCAGGGCGTCGGCCTGATCCTCCGTCACCGTCAGCGCGGGAGCCAGCCGTACGGTGGACGGCCCCGCCGCGTTCACGAGGAACCCGGCGTCCTGCGCGGCCCGCTGGACCCGTGCGGCGACCGGTTCGGCGAGCACGACCCCCAGGAGCAGGCCGGCGCCCCGCACTTCACGGACCAGCGGGTGCTTCAGGCCCTCGATGCCGCTCCGCAGCCGCTCGCCCACCCGTACGACGTGCGCGAGCAGCCCTTCGGCCTCGACGGCCTCCAGCACGGCGAGTCCGGCGGCGCACGCGATCGGGCTGCCGCCGAAGGTGGTCCCGTGCTGACCGGGGGTCAGCAGGTCGGCGGCGGGCCCGAACGCCACCGCGGCGCCGATGGGCAGCCCGCCGCCCAGCCCCTTGGCCAGCGTCACCACGTCGGGGTCCACCCCCGGCTCCGCCTGGTGCGCGAACCAGTGGCCGGTACGGCCGATCCCCGTCTGCACCTCGTCCAGTACGAGCAGGGTGCCCGTGGCCCGGGTGATCTCCCGGGCGGCCCGCAGGTAGCCCTCGGGCGCCGGGATGACGCCGGCCTCGCCCTGGACCGGTTCGAGGAAGACCGCCGCCGTCCGGTCCGTGACGGCACCGCGCAGCGCCTCCACGTCACCGAAGGGGACGTGCGTCACCTCTCCCGGCAGCGGCAGGAAGGGGTCGCGCTTCGCCGGCTGGCCGGTGAGGGCCAGTGCCCCCATGGTGCGCCCGTGGAACCCGCCCTCGGCGGCCACCAGACGGGGCCGCCCGGTCCGCCGGGCGATCTTGAAGGCGGCCTCGGCCGCCTCCGCGCCCGAGTTCGCGAAGAAGACCCGCCCGGGCCTGCCCAGCAGCCCCAGCAGGCGCTCCGCCAGTGCGACCGGCGGCTCGGAGACGAACAGGTTCGACACGTGGCCCAGCCGGGCGATCTGGCCCTGGACGGCCTCGACGACCGCCGGGTGGGCGTGCCCGAGGGTGTTGACCGCGATCCCGCCGGTGAAGTCCGTGTACTCCCGCCCGGACTCGTCCCAGACCGTGCTGCCCTCGCCCCTGGCCAGCGCCAGCGGGGGAGTGCCGTAGGTGTCCATCATCACCGCCCGCCAGCGGTCGGCGAGCGGTGGGGCGGGGGCCTGGCTCACGCGGTGTGCTCCTCGTCGTCCTCGTACGGGTCGTGGCCGCGCGGGTGTCCGGGCTCCTCGTCCGGCAGCACCGTGGTTCCCACGCCGCTCCCGGTGAAGACACCGGCCAGCAGGGCGTGCGGCACCCGGCCGTCTATGACCTGGGCCCTGCCCACGCCCGCCCGTACGGCCCGCAGACAGCCCTCCATCTTGGGGAGCATGCCGCTGGCGAGCCCCGGCAGCAGTGCGTCCAGTTCACGCGCCGTCAGGCGTTCGATCACCTCGGTGCTGCGCGGCCAGTCCGCGTACAGCCCCTCGACGTCGGTCAGCACCACCAGCCGCTCCGCACCGAGGGCCACGGCCAGCGCCGACGCCGCGAGATCGGCGTTGACGTTGTAGACCTCGCCGTCCGCGCCCCGCGCGATCGGGGAGATCACGGGGATGCGGCCCTGCTCCAGCAGGGTGCGGACCGTACCGGGGTCCACGTCCACCACGTCCCCGACCAGGCCGATGTCCACCGGCCGGCCGTCCACCCACGCCGGCCGCCGGACGGCGGTCATGGTGTGCGCGTCCTCACCGGACAGGCCCACCGCGAAGGGGCCGTGGGCGTTGAGCGCGCCGACCAGCTCCCGCTGGACCTGCCCCGTCAGCACCATGCGGACGACGTCCATCGTCTCCGGCGTGGTCACCCGCAGACCGGCCTCGAAGCGGACCTCCAGGTCCAGCCGGTCCAGCATGGCGCTGATCTGCGGCCCGCCGCCGTGCACCACGACGGGCCGCAGGCCCGCGTGCCACAGTTCCACGACGTCCTGGGCGAAGGTCCGGTGGAGCGAGGGGTCCACCATGGCGTTCCCGCCGAACTTGACGACGACCGTGCGCCCCTGGAGCTCCTCCAGCCAGGGCAGGTCCGCCGCCGCCGGTTCGGCCGAGGCGGCGCCCCCGGCCGGGGTGCTCCCCCCGGCCGCCGCGTGGCCGGGTGCCCGGCGCTGTCCGGGGAGTGTTCCCGTACCCGTCATCCCCGCCCCGCTCACGAGCTGTACGCGCTGTTCTCGTGCACGTACTCGGCCGTCAGGTCGTTCGTCCAGATCGTGGCGGCCGAACCGCCGGAGCGCAGGTCGACGGTGACGGTGATCGTGCGCCCCGACAGGTCGGCCTTGTCCCGGGACTCGCCGGCCGCACCGTCGCGGCAGACCCAGACACCGTTGATCGCCACGTCCAGCCGGTCGGGGTCGAAGACGGCGGCGGTGGTGCCGATCGCCGACAGCACCCGTCCCCAGTTCGGGTCCTCGCCGTGCAGGGCGCACTTGAGGAGGTTGTTGCGGGCCACGGACCGGCCGACCTCGACCGCGTCCTGCTCCGAGGCCGCGCCGACGACCGCCACCTCGATCTCCTTGGACGCGCCCTCGGCGTCCGCCACCAGCTGCCGGGCCAGGTCCGTGCACACGGCGCGCACGGCCGCGGTGAACTCCCCGGTGCCCGGGACGACGCCCGAGGCGCCGGAGGCGAGCAGCAGCACCGTGTCGTTGGTGGACATGCAGCCGTCCGAGTCCACCCGGTCGAAGGTGGTGCGTACGGCGTCGCGCAGGACCTCGTCGAGGACCTCGGCGCTCACGTCGGCGTCCGTGGTGAGGACGACCAGCATGGTGGCCAGACCGGGCGCGAGCATGCCCGCGCCCTTGGCCATGCCGCCGACCGTCCATCCGTCGCCGCCGGCGACGGCGGTCTTGTGCACGGAGTCCGTGGTCTTGATCGCGACGGCCGCGTCCTCGCCGCCCTCGGCCGACAGCGCACCGGCGGCGCCGCCGATGCCGACCGTGATCCGGTCCATGGGCAGCCGGACGCCGATGAGGCCGGTGGAGCAGACCGCGACCTCGTCCGGGACGGTGTCCACGGCCAGCGCGGTCCGCTCGGCCATCACCCGGGTGTCCGCGGCGCCCGCCGCTCCCGTACAGGCGTTGGCCCCGCCGGAGTTGAGGACGACGGCCGAGATCCGGCCGTCGGCGAGCACGCGCCGGGACCAGCGCACGGGCGCCGCCTGCACGCGGTTGGAGGTGAAGACGCCGGCGGCGGCGCGGGACGGTCCCCGGTTCACCACCAGGGCCAGGTCGGGATCACCGGATTCCTTGATCCCGGCGGCCACTCCGGCGGCCAGGAATCCTCGGGCGGCGGTCACACTCACGGAGCCACTCCATTCGTGGGCAGGCCCAGCCGTTCCGGCAGGCCGAGGGCGACGTTCATGCTCTGCACCGCGCCACCCGCGGTGCCCTTCGTCAGGTTGTCGACGGCACTCACGCAGATCAGCCTGCGGGCGTCCGGGTCCACGGCGATCTGCACCTGCGCGGTGTTGGAGCCGAGGACGGCTGCCGTGGAGGGCCACTGCCCGGGCGGCAGCAGCCGTACGAACGGCTCCTGCGCGTACGCGTCCTCGTACGCGGCCCGCGCCGCGGCTTCCGCGGCAGCAGCGGCCGCCTCCGGGCGCAGCCGGGCCGAACAGGTCGCCAGGATGCCCCGGGGCATGGGCGCCAGCGTCGGCGTGAAGGAGACCGTGACGCGTTCGCCCGCCACCCGGGAGAGGTTCTGCGCGATCTCGGGGGTGTGGCGGTGGCCGCCGCCGACCCCGTACGGGGTCATGGACCCCATCACCTCGGCGCCGAGCAGGTGGGCCTTGAGCGACTTGCCGGCGCCCGAGGTCCCGCTGGCCGCGACGACGACCGCCTCCGGCTCGACGAGGCCGGCCGCGTAGGCGGGGTACAGCGCGAGGGTGACCGCGGTCGGGTAGCAGCCCGGTACGGCGATCCGGGTCGCCCCCCTGAGCTCCTCCCGTGCGCCCGGCAGTTCGGGCAGGCCGTAGGGCCAGGTCCCGGCGTGCGGGGATCCGTAGAAGCGCTCCCAGTCGGCCGCCTCCCGCAGCCGGAAGTCCGCACCGCAGTCCACGACGACGGTGTCCGGCTCCAGCTCCCGGGCCAGCTCGGCCGACCGGCCGTGCGGCAGGGCGAGGAAGACCACGTCGTGGCCCTTCAGCGCGGCCGGGGTGGTCTCCACCAGCTCCCGGTCGGCGAAGGCGGACAGGTGCGGCTGTACGGAACCCAGCAGGCGGCCCGCGCTGCTGTGGGCCGTCACCGCGCCGATCTCCACGCCGGGATGCGCCGCCAGCAGGCGCAGGACCTCCCCGCCCGCGTAGCCGCTGGCACCGGCCACCGCGACCCGTACGGTCATGTTCTTCCGTCTCTCTCGATCCGTGCGAGGGCGGCGTCAGGGTCCGCCCTCGGGGTTCCCGTCACGGGTACGCCCTCAGGCGTCCCGGTGAACGTCTCGCGCCGCCCTTCCGAGCAGCAGGTCGCGCAGGAGGGTCTCGGTCGTGCACACCACGCCGCTGCGCGCCGCCCACCGCAGGGCCATGGCGTGCTCCTCCGCGGAGAAGTCGGCCACCGCGTCGGCGACGACGAAGGGCTGGATGTCGTTCATGAAGGCGTCGGCGGCCGTCAGGAGGATCCCGAGGTGCGCGTACACCCCGCACACGATCAGCTGGTCGCGGCCCTCCGAGCGCAGGAGCCGCCCGAGGTGGCTGCGGAGGAAGGCGTTGTGCCGCACGTTGGCCATCAGGTGCTCGCCCGGCCGGGGCGCGAGGGGGCCGATGATCGCGGCGGCGTCCGGCTCGTCCTCGATGCCGGGGCCCCACACGTCGGCGACGAGGCCGCGCTGGCCCGGCGGCTGGGCGGCCGGCTCGGCACTGAAGACCACCGGGATGCCCAGGCTTGCGGCGAGGGCGCGCAACGCCGTGATGTTGTCGACGAGTTCCACGACGGGGGACCGCTGCGCGGGGAGCGGGCCCACGAAGTGGTTCTGCATGTCGTGGATCAGCAGGGCGGCGCGGTCGGGGTCGATGGGCCAGGCGCAGGACTCGGGCAGGAGGGAGCGGTCCGGCATGGGGTAGGTGCCGATGGCCGGCAGGCCCATGGTGAATTCCCTCCCCCTGAGGACGCCCGTATGCGCCCGTACTCGATCTAGATTTTAGCTTAGCCTAACCTAACTTACCCCGTCCGCCCAGGTGCCCGCCCCGGGGTGGCCCTCAGGGTCGCCAGTACCCGAGCGCGTGCACCCGCTCCTTGGGCACGCCGAGGTCCTTGCGCGCGAAGGCGGCCAGGTTCCGGGTGGTCACCGTGTCGCAGGCGATCCAGATGTAGGCCTCCGGGTCCATCTGCCGGGGCAGTTGCGCCCGCACGGTCTCGACCAGGTGCGCCCCGCCGTCGCGGCGCGGAACGTGGACGACCTCGCGGCCCGGAGCGCCGTCGCGCGGGGTCCCCTGCGCCTCCGCGGGGTCCGAGGACTCGAACCAGATGGTCGCCGGGGTCGAAGGCATCGCTTCGAGCAGGGAGTTGATGGCGGGTCTGGAAGCCGGGTCGCCCACGACGAGCAGCCGCGACGGCAGGGGGTCCGGCGCGGCGAAGTTCGTTCCCTGGAGCGTGGCTTCGATCGTGTCGCCGGGCCGGGCCCCGCGCGCCCAGTCGCTGGCGGGTCCGTCGTGCAGCAGGAACTCCACGGTGAAGGTGCCGGTCCCGGGGTCCGGGTCGACGAGGGTGTAGCCCCGCTGGTGCGGCCGCCCTGCGTGCTCGAACCAGAGCCGCACCCACATCGTGGGGTGGACGCCGGCCGCCGCGAGCATGCCCCCGTCGGTGAAGCCCAGCCGGTGCAGGTGGTCCGACACCCGCTCGTTGGACCGGACGGTGAAGGTGAAGTCCTTGCCGCGCATGAGCTTGAGGGCGACGCCCTGCCAGCCGTGTCCCATGTTCTCCCCCTGGTGTTCGAGTGTGGTGGCGAGGATCAGTGTCGCCCAGGGGAGTGGCGCCGGCGGGCGCACCGACGGGGAGCCCCCAGCCGCCGCCGGACCCCCTCCCCGGCCCCCCTCCCCGGCCCCGGCCACGTCCCGTGCCGGGACGGCGAAGCGGAGGCGGCGGTCGCGGTGGGCGGGCGACAGCTCGGGTAGTGCGGTGCCTGCGGCAGCGTTCAGGAGAACTCCACGCGGGACAGCCGCCCCCGGATACGCAGGAAGGGCTTGATCCACACTGCGGATCAAGCCCTTGACCTGGTCCCGAACGAGGCCGGGGGCGCGGGTCCTCTGACGCGGGGGAGGGGGATCCAGGCCGGAGCGAATGCCTCAGACGTACGCGGCCACGGCTTCGGAGTTCCCGTCCGGCACAGCGGATGCGGGCTCCTTGTCCTTCCACGTCCGAAGCGTGCTCAGCTTCTCCTCGGACGGTGGAGCCCATCCGAATGCGGCCGAGAGCACGTGCATGGCCAAACGCGGGGGTACGGCATTTCCGATCTGCTGTCCCACGTCACGTCCGGACCACGGATAGTCGGCGGGGAAGGTCTGAAGGCGACCGGCTTCGGACGGGGAGAAGCGGTCCAATTCCTCCCCGTCGAGCCCCACGACACGGTTGCGCGAGATCTTTCCCGTGACGGTGGCGGAAGGCTCCCATGAACCTCGACGGCCCCGCGCCTTGGGATCCCCGCCTGTTCCGTAGTTGGAGATCACGGAAAAGGGGGACTCGCGGTCGAGTACCTCGCCCATGGTGCGCCACGGACTCAAGGTGCTGTCACCCGATTCGCGGGAAACGCCCTTCCGATATGTGCGATGCGTAGGCGAAGGGAGGGTGACGGAATCGCCCCCCATTCGGGCGATCAGTACAGCCCTCTTGCGCGTCTGAGGGACACCGAATGCTTCCGTGCGCAACAGGCCGCAGTCGACTGAGTACCCCTCGCCTTCGAGAGCTCTGGCATAGGCTTCCCACACCGGCAGCACCGCCGGGACCTGTTCCAGAACGATCGCGCGATACGGCTTGTCGCGCTCGTCGATGGCCTCCAGTGCCCAGCGGAGGGGCTCCAGGACCAACCCGGTCCGCTCGTCCTCCAGCTTGGAGAGATCCTTGAGGATCTCTTCCCGGTCCTCCCTGGCGATGATCCGCTCGACGAACGCCAGGACGTCGTCCAACGCCCGCCGGCCGGCGCCGGTCCCGGCGACGGTGAAGGTCTGGCAAGGGGGTCCACCCGCCAGGACATCCGCGTCGGGGAAATCCGACGGGCCGAAGCGACGTACGTCACCCTCCCAGGTCTCAAGGCCGGCCGCGCGCCGCGTGGTGCAGGCTGCCGGATCCCACTCGACGCCGGCCGTCGCGATACCGAGCTTCTCGGCAGCGACGTCCAGCCCGCCGGGGCCGGCGAACAGGTCCACGATCTGGACGGGGTGCACTTGATCTCCAGGGGTTACCACAAGGGCTGTGGGGGCTCGCCGCAGGCTCCGGCGTACCTACCGGCCGCGCCCGACAGCAGCCCAAAGGATATCGCCCCTCACTGACACGGCGAGGCGGCAGCGTTCAGGACGGGTCAGGGTCCGACCTGATGAGGGGCGCCTCCGTATCGGGGTCCCCTTCCTGCCAGAGCCTGTACCGACGCTGACCGATGACGGTCGAAGCGCGGACGTCGTCATCCGCAAGCAGCGCGAGCCTGGCCGACACCCAGGACCCCTTCTTCGGAACGGGCAGCCCCAGATCGGTGGCGATCTGCGGGGCGGGATGCAGGTGCCCCAGCACCACGAAGCCTTTCGACCTGAGGTGCTTACGAGCGTCGCGCGCACGCTTGGGTCCGTCGTCCTGTCTGGCGACGGTCACCACGGTCGTTCGATCCACGAGCTGTCCAGGAACCTTCTCGAAGAGGGCATTGACTCGGCGCTGGCCGCCGTTTCCTGATCCGTTGTACCCGTCGGACGCCTCCAGGATCTCCTTGACCTTCTTCGAGTCCTCCTTCTCCAGGCTCAAAAGGAAGTTCTTGGGGAGGGTGCCGTTCTCGACGATCCAGCGGATCCGCTTCTTGGCCTGCGCCGCGATGGTTCGCTTCTTGTCGCCGTTTTCACCGTCGGTCAGGAGCTCCTGGGTGATGCGGACAAGACCGACTTCGAAGTGCCTCGTCCTGTCGTCCGCATGCATGACAAGGCAGATGTGGCCCATGGCCTCCTTCGGGATGGTCCAGGTTTTCCCGATCGTCCATTTCGAGTCCACTTCGATCCCGGATATGGAGTAGTCCATCGATCGGCCGTACCCGAGGTCGAATTCCTCCCTCGCCACGATCTCCACCTTGGTTCCGAGGTACGTCTTCTCCGTCTTCTCGACGCGCCCCTGACCCTTCTTGTAGAAGTCGTACCTGCCGGTCCGCTGGCCGTCCAGGACTTCGTCGATGGACTTCCGGAAGATCTCGCCGAACCGCTCGGCACAGTTGTTCTGGCGGAGGAACCACGAGTGGACCCTCTCCAGATCCGTGTCGGGCCGCCCCTCGACCTGAGCTGGACGCGGACCCGGAAGAGCCCACGCCAACGATTCCTGGGTCACTGCCCACCCCTCCGATCCTCGGAACCTCCCTGAAGGCGACGTGCACCTGGTCAGAAAGATCCAGTGGCCGAAGAGTAACGCTGCGGACGCCGCCGAAGCTCAAGTACGAGCAGATGGCCCGAGGACGACGAGGTCCAGGCCGCGGGTCGGCAGGCGTACGGCGGTCACAGCTGGAGCACCGCAGGGCCCGACGCACCCCCCCGCGGCGCATGAGCCGGGTAAGCACGGGCGGAACGGGTGGTCCTCGAAGCCGGCGAGACGCACGCGACCGGACATCACGTAGACCGGCCCGTATGGGGAGATCGGTCCGGATGCTCTCCCACTGGTCCAACTCGTGGGTGCAGAACCTGCGCAGGAGCGAGTTCGTCTGCTGGAACTCCTAGGGCTCGACCGCCCGACGTCTGCACTGTCGTCCATGCCCGCACCGTGCTCCGGCCGCACGCGGGCACGAGCGGACCCGGGGAACACCGGCGCTCCCGGCCCGATCCGGCTCGTGCCGGGAGAACCCAGGCTCGCCTGTGCACCCGCCATCACGCCGGACGATCGCTCCGTCCTCGCGCTGCGTGAAGCTGCGCCGGAAGCACTCAGGGAGGCAACCGGATGCACATACGGAAACAGGTGAGGCACCTACCGTGACGGTAGGTGCCTCACCTGGTACTACAGCGTCGGGGTGGCGGGATTTGAACCCACGACCTCTTCGTCCCGAACGAAGCGCGCTGCCAAGCTGCGCTACACCCCGATCGCCGCCTTGCAGCACTTGCTGCCCTGGCGACATCGATTACTTTAGCGGACCTCTCGCCGGAGACGAAATCCGGTTTTCGCGGACGGCCCCGTCGCCGCCCGTGCGGCGGGCTAGGGCTTCGGGGCCAGGGTCAGGAGGGTCGCCTCCGGCGGGCAGGCGAAGCGGACCGGGGTGAAGCGGTTGGTGCCGCAGCCCGCCGAGACGTGGAGGTACGCGCGGTGGCCGCCGCTCTCGTGCGTGGAGAGGCCCTTGACCCGCTCGGTGTCCAGGTCGCAGTTGGTGACCAGGGCGCCGTAGAAGGGGATGCACAGCTGTCCGCCGTGCGTGTGCCCGGCGAGGATCAGCGGGTACCCGTCGGCCGTGAAGGAATCCAGCGTGCGCAGGTACGGGGCGTGCACCACGGCCATGGAGAAGTCCGCGTCGGCCTCCGGGCCGCCCGCCACCTGCTCGTAGCGGTCCCGCTTGATGTGCGGGTCGTCCAGTCCGGTGAAGGCCAGCTCCAGCCCGTCGAGCTTCAGGCGGGCCCGCGTGTTGGTGAGGTCCAGCCAGCCGGCCGCGTCGAAGGCGTCCCGCATGCCCTCCCACGGGTTGTGGACGGCGCCGACGACCGGCTTGTTGCCGTTCAGCCCGTGCCGCCCCTGCGCCTTCTCCAGCAGGTACCGCCCGGGGTTGCGCAGCCGCGGCCCGTAGTAGTCGTTCGACCCGAAGACGTACACACCGGGGAACTCCATGAGCGGACCGAGGGCGTCCAGCACCTCGGGCACGCCCTCCGTGTCGGAGAGGTTGTCCCCCGTGTTCACCACGAAGTCGGGGCGCAGCCCGGCCAGGGACTGGAGCCAGGCCCGCTTCTTGTGCTGCCCGCGGACCATGTGGATGTCCGAGACCTGGAGTACGCGCAGAGGGCGCATGCCAGGGGGCAGGACGGGCACGGTGATCCGCCGCAGGCGGAAGGACCGGGCCTCGAAACCGGCGGCGTAGGCCACTCCCGCTGCCCCCACCGCCGCGATCCCGGCGGCCGCCTTCAGGGGTACTCCGTAACGCGCACGCATGGCCCCATCGTCGCAGACCCGGAAAACGCACGGGCGCCAGCGCCCCGGTACCTGGCAGACTCGGGGGCATGACCACGCTGAAGGCCAAGCTCCAGGACGACCTCACGACCGCCATCAGGGAGCGTAACGAGCTGCACTCGTCCACGCTGCGCCTGACCCTCTCCGCCATCACCAAGGAGGAGGTCGCGGGCAAGGAGGCACGCGTCCTCTCCGACGAGGAAGTCCTCAAGGTGATCGCCAAGGAGGCGAAGAAGCGCCGCGAGGCCGCGGATGCCTTCGCCCAGGGCGGCCGTCCCGAGCAGGCCGCGCGGGAGACCGCCGAGGGCGAGTTCCTCGACACGTACCTGCCCAAGCAGCTCGGCGACGAGGAGCTCGCCGCGATCGTGGCGCAGGCCGTCGAGGAGGCCAGGGCGGCGGGTGCCGAGGGGCCGCGGGCCATGGGCGCCGTCATGAAGATCGTGAACCCGAAGGTCGCCGGGCTGGCGGACGGCGGCCGCGTCGCCGCCGCCGTGAAGCAGCAGCTGTCCCGGTAACGCGACGGCACCGCGGCGGACGGTGCGACGCGCACCGCGCACCGCACCGCCACCGGGGAAGCGCCCGCCGGAAAGCGCCACGGCCGGCGAACGCCCTGGCCGCGCGTCGGCCGAAGCAGAAGGGGAGGGCTCCCGCCGGATCCGGCGGGGGCCCTCCCCTTCTGCTCTGTCTGCTTTCCCGCTAGTCGTCGCGTCCGCCGATGAGGCCCGGCTCCAGCGTGAAGTCCGGGAACGGGTCGGCCGGGTGGCCCCCGGTGCCGCCCGGGCTGCCGCCGGTGGTTCCGACCGTGGTGCCGACGGTGGTTCCCGCGGCCGTCTGCCCGCCGGGACGTCCGCCGGGCTTGTTGTCGCCCGGCTTGTTGGGCTTCCCGGGCCTGGGCGGGCTGGTGGCGGGGCGGCCGCCGTTGTTGCCGCCGCCCGGAACCACCGGCTCCGGGATGTGGACCGTGGTGAAGCTGTCGCCCTGGCGCCCGGACAGCGCGCCCGTGATCGCGTCCTTCCAGATCGGGCCCGGCAGGCCGCCGCCGAAGACCTTGTCGTAGGGCTTGCCGCCGATCACGATGTTCTCCATCGAGATCTTCTTCGCGCCGCCGGAGCCGACCCACACCGCGCCGGAGATGTTCGGGGTGTAGCCCACGAACCAGGCGTTGTGGCGGGAGTCCGTCGTACCGGTCTTGCCGGCGTTGTCGCGGTCGGTCAGGCCGGCCCGCTCACCGGTGCCGGAGTCGACGACCCCGCGCAGCAGGGTGTTGATGGTGTCGGCCGTCGTCTGCGACATGGCCCGGTCGCACTTGGACTTCGGCACCGCCAGGGCCTTGCCGTGCGCGTCGGTGATCGACTCGATGGCGACCGGCGTGCAGTAGACCCCGCGGTTGGCGAAGGTGGCGTACGCGTTGGCCATGGTCAGGGGGGACAGCTCGGCGGAGCCGAGCGCGATGGACGGCGCCTCGGGCAGCTTGGTTCCGGCGGCCGGGACGACGCCGAGCTTCTGCGTCATCTCGATCACCGGGCAGAGCCCGATCTCGCCGATCATCTCGACGAAGTAGGTGTTGATGGACTTCTCCATCGCCGTCCGCAGCGCGTACGGACCGATCTCGTCCTCGGTCTCGTTCTCCGCCGTCGCGAGCTTCCCACTGCCGTCGGGCAGGTTCAGCCACTGGCTGCCGTCGCACTTCGGGATCGGGCTCGGGTAGTCCATCCGGTTCGGCGCGCCGTACACCTTCGTGGGCGGCATGCCCCGCTCCAGTGCCGCGGCCGCGATGAACGGCTTGAAGGTCGAGCCGACCTGGAAGCCGAAGTTCGAGCCGCCCATCCGCTTGTCGACGGAGAAGTTGATCTGCGTCTCGTTCTTGCCGAAGCCGTAGGGCTTGGACTGACCCATCGCCAGGACCCGTCCGGTACCCGGCTGGACCATCGTCACGGCCGTGGCGATCGAGTCCTCCTGGTAGACGTGGTCCTTGATCGACTCGTTGGCCGCGTCCTGCGACTGCGGGTCGAGGGTGGTCCGTACCGTCAGACCGCCCTGGTTCCAGACCTTCGCCCGTTCCTCCCGCGTCTTGCCGAAGACGGGGTCGGTCAGGAAGGAGTTGCGCACGTAGTCGCAGAAGAAGCCCGCGCCCTTGACCGCGGTGATGCAGCCGTTCTTCGGGCGGGTCGCCTTCAGGGTGACGGGCTTGGCCTTCGCCGCGTCCGCCTCCGCCTGCGAGACGTCCTTGATGTCGGCCATCCGCTGGAGGACGAGGTTGCGGCGCTTCGTCGCCTCGGTCACGTCGTTGACCGGGTCGTACCGGCTCGGTGACTGCACGACGCCCGCCAGCAGCGCCGACTCCTCCAGGGTCAGGTCCTTGGCCGGCTTGCTGAAGTAGCGCTGGGCCGCGGATTCGATCCCGTAGGCCTGCTGGCCGAAGAAGGTGATGTTCAGGTAGTTCTCGAGGATCTTCTTCTTCCCGAGCTCCTCCTCGACCTGGATCGAGTACTTGAGCTCGCGGATCTTGCGGCCGAGGCTCTTCTCCTGGGCCTCGCGGACCTTGGTCTCGTCGTCGCCGGCCTCTTCGACGAACACGTTCTTCACGTACTGCTGCGTGAGCGTGGAGGCGCCCTGTGCGGCGCCGCCCTCCTGCGCGTTGCGGTTGACGGCGCGGAGGATGCCCTTGAGGTCGACCGCGCCGTGCTCGTAGAAACGGGAGTCCTCGATCGCGACGATCGCCTTCTGCATGTACGGGGAGATCGCCGTGAGCGGGACCACCTGCCGGTCGCGCGAATAGACAGTGGCGATCAAGCCACCTTCCGCGTCCAGAATGGTGGTCCGCTGACTCAGCGGCGGAGTCTTGAGATTGGCCGGGATCTCATCGAATCCCTCGACCGTGCCCTTGGCCGCGAGCCCCAGGGCGCCTGCGGCCGGAATCGCCATGCCGGCCAGCACAACTCCGGAGAGAACGGACACCCCGAGGAACTTGGCGGCCTGCTGGCTCCCCGTGAGCCCGCCGCCCGAGCGCTTCTTTCCCATGGAGGGCAGCCTAATCCGTTGTTAGCGGCATTCCGCGGGACCAGGGGTCTCTCGGGATGTTCGAGTACCAGACCGTGACATCCAAGTGCAGCCGGGCCGTCGAGGCCTCAACGTAGATCGGTGCGCAGTCTGGTGCGAGTGGTGGTGGCGGGAGTGGACGCAGCACGGACACCTCATGATGACCCGGCCCGCGAGGTCTCGACTCAGAGTGGTGCCGCCTGTTGTTCGCCTCCGCCACCGTCGAGGGTCACATCCGCCCCTTCGCTTACTCGTTGCTGTTGGTGGTGCGAGCCCGCCACATGGTGACTTCTCGATACGCCCGAGTCTTTGGAGCTCCTGCGCAGACCGAGGCCCGTGGGGTGCGCTGGTGCCACGAACGGCTAGTGAGGTGGCGGCCCGGCCGCAGTGCGGTCGAGGCCTGGGATTAGGTCGCTGCGTGGCCCGCATGCGCTCGTGACCAGCGCAAACACCGAACTATTGGGGAGGGAACCTTGATCTACTGCGGAATCGACTGGGCGGAACGAACCCACGACGTCGCCTTAGTCGACGACACCGGACAGCTGCTGGCCAAGCGGCACATCACCGACGACGCGACCGGCTACAAGATCCTGCTGGAACTGCTCGCCGAGTACGGCGACACCGCGGAGGATCCGATCCCGGTAGCGATCGAGACTTCCCGCGGTCTGCTGGTGGCCGTCCTGCGGACCGGCAAGCGCAAGGTGTTCGCGATCAACCCGATGGCCGCCGCCCGCTACCGCGACCGGCACAGCGTCTCGCGTAAGAAGTCAGACCCCGGCGACGCCCTGGTCCTGGCCAACATCCTCCGCACGGACCTGCACGCCCACCGGCCTCTGCCTGAAGACTCCGACCTCGGTCGCGCGATCATGGTCCTGGCCCGGGCCCAGCAAGACTCGCTGTGGAACCGGCAGCAGCTGGCCAACCAGCTCCGGTCTCTGTTGCGCGAGTACTACCCCTCCGCCCTGGCAGCCTTCGCCACCTGGACGAACGGCCTGTGCCGTCCCGAGGCCCGCGAGCTCCTCAAGACCGCGCCGACTCCGGCCCGGGCTGCCCGGCTGACCCGCACCCAGATCCAGGCCGCCCTCAAGCGAGCCGGCAGGCAGCGCGGCATCGAAGCCGAGGTCGACCGCCTCCGCGAAGTCTTTCGGGCCGACTGGGCTCACCAGCCGCCGCTGGTCGAGGACGCACTTGGCAAGCAGATGCTTGCCCTCCTCATTCAGTTGGAGGCCGCCTGCACCGCTGCTGACCAGCTCGCCGAGGCGGTAGAAGAGTCATTTCCTCAGCACCCGGACGCCGAGATCCTGTTGAGCTTTCCCGGCCTCGGCATCCAGCTCGCCGCCCGGGTTCTGGCTGAGATCGGGGACGACCGAGCCCGTTTCTCTGACGCCCGCGGCCTGAAGGCGTACGCGGGCTCCTCGCCTGTTACCAGGGCTTCCGGCAAGAAGTCGGCCGTCACCGGACGGTGGGTGAAGAACGACCGGCTCAACCACGCCGGCTACCTCTGGGCCTTCTCCTCGCTCCGTGCCTCCGCTGGGGCCAACGCCCACTACCGGCGCCGACGCGACCAAGGAGACTGGCACGCCGCCGCCCAGCGCAACCTCTTCAACCGCATGATCGGCCAGCTCTACCACTGTCTCCAGCACGGCAAGGCGTATGACGAGACCCAAGCCTTCCCCGTGGCCGATCCGGCACAGGAAGCCCGTGCTGCCTGACCGGATCAGCCGCCGAACGGCGTGAGGCAGGCATCCAGCGCCCTGCGCTGCGTATCCGGCAGGTGATCACCGAGCGGTTCCTTGCGCGGGCTGTGTTCGCCTGCGCAGATCCAGGCGCGCTCATCCTCGTCGAACGACCACGGCGCGGCTCCCCACATCGGGTGCCCCTGGAGAAGGTGGCGGGCCAGTGCCTCGCCGTCGTCCGGGGCGCCCTGAGCGGTCAGTGCCTCCTGCACCAGGGTGACGGCTTCAGCCGGGATGTTCGTGTCACCCAGGACAGGGAGCAGGAGAAGCAGCCGTGCGTGCGGGTCGATGACTCCGTCCTCGCCCTCCGGAGCCGGCAGGAGAGCGGCGAGTTCGGCCCAGCACAGGCCCGGGCCGATCCGGTCCTCATCAGTGCTGGCCAGGACCAGATCGTTCGTCCACCAGTCGGGGTGGGCGATGAAGTAGTCGGTGGAGGTGTACTCCTCACCGCTGTTGTAGTGCACGACGATGCTGTGCCCGCCCGCGAGGGGGATCCGGAACATGGGCCAAGCGGCCTTGTCGCTCAGGCGATCCAGCATGCCCTCGACGTCCGCCGGATCAACGCCGAAGGACTCAACCTGCGAGCCTTCATACATCTCGACCAGGTGGGCGGCCCAGAACTCCGGCTCTTCCAGCAACGCCAGACCGTCCACAACGGGAGAAGAGGCATACAAGCGCCTTGCCATGACCATGGCCTGATTCTCGCGCTGGATGATCCCGTCCGTTCGACCACCCCCGCGCCAACCCAAGGTCAGCTTGACGCGTTGGCATCGTGAGGTGTCTACGTTCTCATTCGCCGGACACGCGCGAATGCCTTGGCCTAAGCTGTCCCCAACTGTCACAGCAGTCCGGCGCGACCTCAACCCCACGGCTTGATTTTCACCCTTCCCGAATGGGGTGGACGCATGTCCGAATCTCGCCGCCGACACTGATCGCACCGTGTCGATGCCCTACCGATTCCATCCGAATTGCCGGAATGGTCGGGCATGTCGCCGGATCACTCCGTCGGGTGATCTGCCGCTTACCCATAGTCCGTTCGGACCATTCAAGATTGGGCCCGTCGGGGGTGTTGCACTCTGCTCGCCTTCCGTAACGTCCTCAACTGGCAGCGGTGAATATGCCGCTTCCGCCGTGGGGGAGCCTCGATTCGGGAGAGGACGGCGCCGGGATGGGCTGGGTTACCGACTGGAGTGCGCAGGCAGCCTGCCGCACTACCGATCCGGATGAACTGTTCGTACAAGGAGCAGCGCAGAACAGGGCCAAGGCGGTGTGTACCGGGTGTCCGGTGCGGACCGAATGCCTGGCCGACGCGCTCGACAACCGTGTCGAGTTCGGTGTGTGGGGCGGAATGACCGAGCGGGAACGACGTGCGCTGCTGCGCCGGCGTCCCACCGTCACCTCGTGGCGACGGCTGCTCGAAACCGCCCGCACGGAGTACGAGCGCAGCACGGGCATCCTCACCATGGATGCCGATGCGGAGATCGACGTTCCGTACGAGACGTACGCGGCGGCCGGGTAACCACCCGCGCCCGCCACCTCGTACGAACGCCTACGCTCCGGCCGGAACCCCGGCCGCGAGTCGCTCTCCGATCGTCCTGAGCCCGGCGAGGTCGTGTACGTCGCCGGGCAGGGCGGCCACCGAGGTGACCGCCACTTCGGGGTGCAGTGAGGTGAAGCGATCGCGTGTGCGCTGCTCACGCGCGATCACCTGCATCCGTTCCGCATGCAGGCGCAGCAGTCCTGCCGTGATCGTGTCCACCGTGGTCTCGTCCAGTTCGGGCGTGATCTCGTCCGCGTCGGCCGTGCGGCTTTCGGCGCCGGGGGAGCCGGTCCCGGAAGTGTCCGCGGCCGAGTCACGAAGTCCAGCTTTCCCGGACTCCTGATCGACAATGCCGCCTTCTTCAAGATTCTCTGCGGCGGCCAACGCCCGTTCGGCGGACAGCTGGTCGGCGCCGCTCCCGTGGACCCTGTTGAGCACCAGCCCGGCCAGCGGCATGCCCTCGGCGGCCAGCCGCTCCACGAAGTACGCCGCTTCGCGCAGGGCGTCCGGCTCGGGCGCCGCGACCACCAGGAAGGCCGTACCGGGAGCCTGGAGCAGCCGGAAGGTTGCGTCCGCGCGGGTGCGGAAGCCGCCGAACATGGTGTCCATGGCCGCCACGAAGGTCTGCACGTCCTTCAGCAGCGAGGCACCCATCAGCTTGCTGAGGGTGCCCGTCATCATCGACATGCCGACATTGAGGAACTTCATCCCCGCCCGGCCGCCCACCTTCGCCGGGGCCATCAGTACCCGGATGAACTTCCCGTCCAGGAAGGACCCGAGCCGCTTCGGCGCGTCGAGGAAGTCCAGCGCGGACCGGCTCGGCGGGGTGTCGACGATGATCAGGTCCCAGTCGTCCCGGGCCCTCAGCTGGCCCAGCTTCTCCATCGCCATGTATTCCTGCGTGCCCGCGAAGCCGGCCGACAGGGACTGGTAGAAGGGGTTCGCCAGGATGGCTCGGGCCCGCTCGCCGTCCGCGTGCGCCTCGACGATCTCGTCGAAGGTCCGCTTCATGTCCAGCATCATGGCGTGCAGTTCACCGCCGTCGCGGCCCACCCCGCCGACCTTGCGCGGGGTGTTGTCCAGCGAATCGATCCCCATCGACTGCGCGAGCCGCCGCGCCGGGTCGATGGTCAGCACGACCGCCTTCCGCCCGCGTTCGGCCGCCCGTACGCCCAGTGCCGCGGCCGTGGTGGTCTTGCCGACTCCGCCCGCGCCGCAGCACACGATGATCCGGTTCTCCCGGTCGTCCAGCAGCCGGTCGACCGCCAGCCACGGCGGAGTGTCCAGGCCCATGGTGTCCACTCCCTCGCTCATTCGGCCACCGACTGCTTCCGCAGATCCTTGGCCAGCGCGTACAGCCCGGCCAGATCCACCCCCGTGCCGAGCAGGGGGAGTTCGTACGTCGGCACCCGCAGCCCCTCCAGTACGGCGCGCTGCGCGCGCTCCAGCTCCACCCGGCTCGCGTGCTCCGCGGCCTGGGCGAGCAGCGGCTCCACCAGCCGCTCGGCCAGCCCGCCCCGCCGGGCCCCGCCGAGCCCCGCCCGGGACAGGGCCTTGGCCACCTCGGTGCGGTGGCCGCCGGCCGCGGCGCGCAGGGTGTCCTCGTCCACGTGGTGCGGCCGCACCATGTTGACCACGACCCGGCCAACCGGCAGGCCGGCCTGCTGGAGCTCCGCGATGCCGTCCGCGGTCTCCTGGACGGGCATCTCCTCCAGCAGGGTGACCAGGTGGACAGCCGTCTCGGGAGACTTGAGCACCTTCATGACGGCCTGGGCCTGGTTGTGGATGGGCCCGAACCGGGCCAGGCCCGCCACCTCGTCGTTGACGTTCAGGAACCGGGTGATGCGCCCGGTCGGCGGTGCGTCCATGATCACGTGGTCGTAGACGTACCGGCCGGACCTGTCCTTGCGGCGCACCGCCTCGCAGGCCTTGCCGGTCAGCAGGACGTCCCGCAGCCCCGGCGCGATGGTCGTCGCGAAGTCGATGGCGCCCAGCTTCTTGAGCGCGCGTCCGGCCGAGCCGAGCTTGTAGAACATCTGGAGGTAGTCGAGCAGCGCCCGCTCGGCGTCGATGGCGAGCGCGAAGACCTCACCGCCCCCGCCGGGCGCGACGGCGATCTTCCGTTCCTCGTACGGGAGCGCTTCGGCGCCGAAGAGCTGCGCGAGCCCCTGCCTGCCCTCGACCTCCACCAGTAGAGTCCGCCTGCCCTCGCGTGCGAGGGCGAGCGCGAGTGCCGCGGCGACCGTGGTCTTGCCGGTGCCGCCCTTGCCGCTGACCACCTGGAGCCTGCTCACAGCGTCCGAGCCTAACCACTCGCCTCTCGGCGCGCGCATGAGCCCCGCACGAGAGGCACTACCCTCGCTCCCATGACCAAGAAGTTCGAATACGCGACGGTCCCGCTGCTGGTTCACGCCACCAAGCAGATCCTGGACACCTGGGGCGAGGACGGCTGGGAGCTCGTCCAGGTCGTGCCCGGGCCGAACAACCCCGAACAGCTCGTGGCCTACCTCAAGCGGGAGAAGGCATGAGCGGCGTCGTCGACGCGAAGCTGGCCGAACTCGGCCTGACCCTGCCCGAGGTCGTCCCGCCGCTGGCCACGTACCAGCCGGCCGTGCGCTCGGGCGCGTACGTGTTCACCGCGGGCCAGCTCCCGATGGTCAAGGGCAGCCTGCCGGTCACCGGCAAGGTCGGTGCCGAGGTCTCCCCGGAGCAGGCCAAGGAACTGGCCGCCACCTGCGCGCTCAACGCGCTGGCCGCCGTCAAGTCGGTCGTCGGCGACCTCGACCTGATCGCGCGTGTCGTGAAGGTCGTCGGGTTCGTCGCCTCGGCCCCCGACTTCACGGGTCAGCCGGGCGTGCTCAACGGGGCCAGTGAGCTCCTGGGCGCCGTCCTCGGCGACAAGGGCGTCCACGCCCGCAGTGCGGTCGGCGTCGCGGTCCTGCCGCTGGACGCCCCGGTCGAGATCGAGATCCAGGTCGAGCTCGTCGCCGGAGCCTGACCCCACAGGGCGGTTTCCGCCGGCCGGACCGGGTGCGGCGCCACTGCCGGGGCCCCGCCCGGCCCCCGCGCCGCACAGGCCGGCGGGGCCGCAGTCGCCCGGCAGGCGATCCGGCCCTGCCGGAACCTGCTGGCCCTGCCGGAACCCGCCCGAAGCCGCGCCGCCCCGGGCATCCCCCAGCGGTAGCAGGCGGAGTGCGGGGCGTGGTGTCCGGTGCGGAGCCCCCGGAGCCCGGGCGCAGCCCCGCCTCCGGCCCGCGGCGCGGCCACCGGCGGAGGGGGCCCCTCGAACATCGGGCCGGATGGCCGTAGCATCCCGGCATGGCGAATGGTCAGCACGGTCAGCGCGGTCAGCAGCAGGCGCGACCGCAGTCGCAGCCCTCCGCCGGAGGCCAGTGGTACCCGCCGGAGTGGCCCGACCGCATCCGCGCGCTCGCGGACGGTGCGCTCACCCCGGTGGACCCCCGGCGCGCCGCCACCGTGATGCTGCTGCGCGACACCCCCGCCGGACCTGCCGTGCACATGCTGCGCAGGAGGTCCTCCATGGCCTTCGCCGGGGGCGCATACGCCTACCCGGGCGGCGGGGTCGACCCCCGCGACGAGGAGCACCAGGTGGGCTGGGCCGGGCCCTCGCAGCGGGACTGGGCCGCGCGTCTCGGGACGGACGCCGGCGCCGCGCAGGCCATCGTCTGCGGGGCCGTCCGCGAGACCTTCGAGGAGGCGGGCGTCCTCCTCGCCGGCGAGACCCCCGACACCGTCGTCGGCGACACCACCGGTGACGACTGGGAGGCCGACCGGCAGTCCCTGGTGGCCCGCGAGCTGTCCTTCGCCGAGTTCCTCGACCGCAGGGGCCTGCGGCTGCGTTCCGACCTGCTCGGGGCGTGGGCGCGCTGGATCACCCCGGAGTTCGAGCCCCGCCGCTACGACACCTGGTTCTTCGTCGCCGCCCTCCCCGAGGGGCAGCGCACCCGCAACGCCTCCACCGAGGCCGACCGGACCGTCTGGATCCGCCCGGCCGACGCGGCCGCCGGCTACGACAAGGGCGAGCTGTTGATGATGCCGCCCACCATCGCCACGCTCCGCTCCCTGGAGCCGTACGGCAGCGCCGCCGAGGCCCTCGCCGCCGCCGCGGAGCAGGACCTCGCCCCGGTCCTGGCCCAGGCCTCGCTGGAGAACGGCGAGCTGGTGCTCAGCTGGCCGGGCCACGACGAGTTCACCAAGCGCGTCCGCCCGGGAGGCCCCGCATGACCGACGCCGCCGCACTGCCCGGACAGCCCCGCGGGGTCGTCACCTCCGGGCCGGCCACCGCCCGCGCGGTCAACGTCCTGGCCCCCAACGCCTCCGCCATGACCCTGGACGGCACCAACACCTGGCTCGTCTCCGAGCCCGGTTCGGACCTGGCCGTCGTCATCGACCCCGGCCCGCTGGACGACGTACACCTGCGGGCCGTCATCGCCACCGCCGAGCAGGCCGGCAAGCGGATCGCCCTCACCCTGCTCACGCACGGCCACCCGGACCACGCCGAGGGCGCCGGCCGCTTCGCGGAGCTCACCGGCACCAAGGTGCGGGCCCTGGACCCGGCGCTGCGCCTGGGCGACGAGGGGCTGGCCGCCGGGGACGTGATCCGCACCGGCGGCCTGGAGCTGCGCGTCGTCGCGACCCCCGGCCACACCTCCGACTCCCTCTGCTTCCACCTCCCCGCCGACCGGGCCGTCATCACCGGCGACACCGTCCTCGGCCGGGGCACCACGGTCGTGGCGCACCCCGACGGCCGCCTGGGCGACTACCTGGACTCCCTGCGCCGGCTGCGCTCGCTCACCGTCGACGACGGGGTGCACATCGTCCTGCCGGGCCACGGGCCGGTCCTGGAGGACGCACAGGGCGCCGTGGAGTTCTACCTGGCCCACCGCGCGCACCGGCTCGCGCAGGTCGAGACGGCCGTCGAGAACGGTTTCGTGACCCCCGCGGCCGTCGTGGCCCAGGTCTACGCGGACGTGGACCGCTCCCTGTGGCCCGCCGCGGAATGGTCCGTCCGGGCGCAGCTCGAGTACCTTCAAGATCACGGACTGATTCCTGGGGGACCCGAATGACCACTCTCTTCCTGCTGCTCGCCCTTGTCGCCACCGCCGGCTGGATCACCTCGACGGTGAGCCTGCGGATGAAGGCCCTGGAGGTCAGGGCGGACCGGCTGGAGCGGCGGCTGGGCCTGGTGCTGAGCCACTTCGACATCACGGAGCCGGAGCTTCCGGTGCTGGAGGAGGTACGGGCCCTCCTGCGCGACGGCCGCCGGATCGAGGCCGTCAAGGCCTACCGGCAGAGCACCGGCGCGAGCCTGGTGGAAGCCAAGCAGGCGGTCGAGGCCGTCGCCCTCGCCGAATCCCTCTAGGGGCTGTCAGGCCCGACCGGCAGGACACCCCCCGCCCCGGACCCCTCCCGGCGGCTGCGGGCGTCACGGGAGCCCCGTGCGGGACGTCTTCACGCCGTGCCGGGCCGCGTACTCCGCGGCCAGCCACGGGCCCAGGTCCTCGGTGTACCCGCGCAGCACCTCCGGGTCGCCGACCGGCTCCAGGGCCACGGCGGCCGCGGCCCGCATCTGCGACGCGCGTCCCGGGTAGTAGCGGCCGAAGATCTCCGCCGACTCGGTGAGATCGCTGGTCCAGCCGCCCCAGAGCGGCATCACCAGCGTGAAGCCGGTGCGTACGAGGCGCCGTGCGAAGGCCCGGCTGAGGCCGCGGTACTCCTCCGGGGCGGCGTCCCGCACGGCGGCCCGCCAGCGGGGCAGCAGCAGGGACAGGTCCCCGTTGGTCTCGCGGGCGAGCCGGCTGTCCGGACGGTAGCGCGGCAGGTGCTCGGCCAGGTCGGCGCCGAGCAGCGGGGTGCACAGGCAGGCCAGGAACCAGCCGGCGTCGTACCGCTGCTCATCGCCGAGCACCGTGTCCTTGGCGTGGAGCAGGATGCCGACCCCGTCGACCTCGGGGAAGTCCTCGTCGAGGCCGCGCGCCAGCACCTCGGCGGTGTCGCGGTCCTCGCCGGCGGGCTCGCGGTGCAGGACGAGCAGCAGGTCCAGGCCGGACCGCCCGGGCCGGGCCGTCCCGCGCGGCACGGAGCCGTACAGGTACGCGCTGTGCAGCCGTGGCCCGTACGCCTCGGCGATCCGGGCCCGCGCGGCCGCCACGAGGGCTCTGAACTCCGCCTGCACCCGGCCGAGGGACCCCTCCCGGTCGACGTACCCGTCCGCGTCCAGGCCTCTGCGCTCCATGGCCCCACTGTGCACGCTCCGGCGCAATCCAGCCCCGTCGGCGGCCGAGGGGGGACGGAGCCCCGGCAGCGGCGCCGCCGCGGAAGACGCGAAGGGCCCCGCCCGAGGTACGGACAGGGCCCCCAACGGCTGGGACCGGCGTCAGCGGGAGCGCTTCGCGAGGCGCTCCACGTCGAGCAGGATCACCGCGCGGGCCTCCAGGCGGAGCCAGCCGCGGCCCGCGAAGTCGGCCAGGGCCTTGTTCACGGTCTCGCGGGAGGCGCCGACGAGCTGCGCGAGCTCTTCCTGCGTCAGGTCGTGCACCACGTGGATGCCCTCCTCCGACTGCACGCCGAACCGGCGCGACAGGTCGAGGAGCGCCCGCGCCACGCGGCCGGGAACGTCGGAGAAGACCAGGTCGGACATCTGGTCGTTGGTCTTGCGCAGGCGCCGGGCGACGGCGCGCAGCAGCGCGGTCGCGACCTCGGGCCGGGCGTTGAGCCACGGCTGGAGGTCACCGTGGCCGAGGCCGAGGAGCTTGACCTCGGTCAGCGCGGTGGCGGTGGCGGTGCGCGGGCCCGGGTCGAACAGCGACAGCTCGCCGATCAGCTCGCCGGGGCCGAGGACGGCCAGCATGTTCTCGCGACCGTCGGGGGAGGTGCGGTGCAGCTTCACCTTGCCCTCGGTCACGACGTACAGCCGGTCTCCGGGGTCGCCCTCGTGGAACAGGGCGTCACCGCGTGCGAGGGTCACCTCGCCCATGGAGGCGCGGAGCTCCGCGGCCTGCTCGTCATCGAGCGCCGCGAAGAGCGGGGCGCGCCGCAGAACGTCGTCCACGAGTCTCTCTCCTATGTCGACCTGCTCAGGGGACCGTGGTCCCCATTTTGCCGGACGGCTCAAACAGTGCGATCAGTCACAAGGATGCCGGACGTACGGGTGTGCTGTGCGGCGAGAGGCCAATCGGAGTGGTGTTACCTGAGGTCCGGGCGGGTGTCAGCGCCCGGCCTTAGGCTGGCCGGGTGTCCAATAACCCGGTGAGAGCACAGGCCAAGGGGTCCGTGGGAGTGACGGCAGCCTCCGATTCAGCTGTGGGCGAACAAACCTCGGTGGAGGTGTCCCGGAAGGCCCCGCCCCGCCCCGAGGGCAAAGCTTCGGCCAAGAAACCGAAGGTGCCGAAGGCGGAATCGCGTCTGGCCATGGTGCGACGGGCCCGCCGCATCAACCGGGAACTGGCCGAGATCTATCCGTACGCCCATCCGGAACTCGACTTCCGGAATCCCTTCGAGCTGCTGGTCGCGACCGTGCTGTCCGCACAGACCACCGACCTGCGCGTGAACCAGACGACCCCCGCCCTCTTCGCCGCCTACCCGACCCCCGAGGACATGGCCGCGGCCGCTCCCGAGGATCTGGAGGAGCTGATCCGGCCGACCGGGTTCTTCCGGGCGAAGTCCAGGTCCCTGCTCGGCCTCTCGCAGGCCCTGCGGGACCGCTTCGACGGAGAGGTGCCGGGCCGCATCGAGGACCTGGTGACCCTGCCCGGAGTGGGCCGCAAGACGGCGAACGTGGTCCTCGGCAACGCCTTCGGCGTCCCGGGGATCACCGTGGACACCCACTTCGGCCGGCTGGTCCGCCGCTGGAAGTGGACGGACCAGGAGGACCCGGAGAAGGTCGAGGCGGAGATCTGCGCGATCTTCCCCAGGAGCGAGTGGACGATGCTCTCGCACCGCGTGGTCTTCCACGGCCGCCGGATCTGCCATGCCCGCAAGCCCGCCTGCGGGGCGTGCCCGATCGCCCCGCTCTGCCCGGCGTACGGGGAGGGCGAGACCGACCCGGAGAAGGCGCGCAAGCTGCTCAAGTACGAGAAGGGCGGCCGGCCCGGCCAGCGGCTGACCCCGCCGGCCGACTACCCGGGCCTCCCGGCCCAGCCGCTGGGCGGAGCGCCTGACCGGCCTTAGGAACGAATCGGTACCCGTACCGCGTTTGCCGTGCGGGGGAACACGGACAGGGGTGCCTATGACTGGGGCTACGCAGAACCGCCCGGCGGCCGATGCCGGCGCGCATACGGAGGCCCGCGCGGGCTCGGGCGGCAGCACCGTCCTGAGCACGCACGGCCTGCCCGGCTGGCTCGACCCGGTCGTCGAGGCCGTACGGACCATCCGGCCGACGCAGCTCAGCCGCTTCCTGCCGCCCGAGGACGGCCGCGGGCGGCAGTCCGCCGTGCTGATCCTCTTCGGCGAGGGCCCCCGCGGCCCCGAGCTGCTGCTGATGGAACGGGCCGGCAGCCTCCGCTCGCACGCGGGCCAGCCCTCCTTCCCCGGCGGCGCCCTCGACCCCGAGGACGGCGACCCGCACACCACGGGCCCGCTGCGGGCCGCCCTGCGCGAGGCCGAGGAGGAGACCGGGCTGGATCCCGCCGGGGTCCAGCTCTTCGGGGTGCTGCCCCGGCTCTACATCCCGGTCAGCGAGTTCGTCGTGACCCCGGTCCTCGGCTGGTGGCGCGCCCCCAGTCCCGTCGGCGCGGTGGACCCGGCCGAGACCGCCCGCGTGTTCACGGTGCCCGTGGCCGATCTCACGGACCCCCGGCACCGCGTCACCGCGCTCCATCCGAGCGGCCACCACGGTCCCGCCTTCACCGTCGAATCGGCGCTGGTCTGGGGTTTCACCGCCGGGGTCATCGACCGCCTGCTCCACTTCGCGGGATGGGAGGTCCCCTGGGACCGCTCCCGGCAGGTCCCGCTCGACTGGCGCTCGTGAGACGGTGACCCACGTGAACGTGCTGGACATCGTGTTGCTGCTCGCCGCCGTATGGTTCGCGATCATCGGCTACCGCCAGGGCTTCGTCGTCGGCATCCTGTCGGTGATCGGCTTCCTCGGCGGCGGTCTCATCGCCGTGTCCCTGATCCCGCTGATCTGGGACCGCGTGACGGACAACGGGAAGCAGGCGTCCTCCACGGTCGTCGTCCTCGCCGTCGTCGTGATCATCGTCTGCGCCTCGATCGGCCAGGCGCTCACCACCCACCTGGGCAGCAGGCTCCGCCGCCAGATCACCTGGTCACCGGCGCGCGCCGTCGACGCGACCGGCGGGGCCCTTGTCAACGTGGTCGCCATGCTGCTGGTGGCGTGGCTGATCGGCTCCATGCTCGCCTGGACCTCACTGCCCACCCTGGGCAAGGAGGTCCGCAACTCCAAGGTGCTCCTCGGCGTGTCCCGGGTGCTGCCCGCGCACGCGAACACCTGGTTCTCGGACTTCAGCTCCACGCTGGCGCGCAGCGGCTTCCCCCAGGTGTTCAACCCGTTCTCCAACGAGCCGATCACCGAGGTGAAGGCGCCCGATCCGGCGCTGGCCACCAGCCCCGTCAGCGAGCTCGCCAAGCGCTCGATCGTGAAGGTCGTCGGCACCGCGCCCAGTTGCAGCAAGGTGCTGGAGGGCACCGGGTTCGTCTTCGCGCCGGGCAAGGTCATGACCAACGCGCACGTCGTGGGCGGCGTCGGCGAGCCGACCGTGCAGGTCGGCGGCGAGGGCAGGCTCTACGACGGCAAGGTCGTGCTCTACGACTGGGAGCGCGACATCGCCGTCCTGGACGTGCCCCAGCTGAAGGCTCCGCCGCTGGAGTTCACCGACAAGGACGCGGTGAGCGGCAGCGACGCGATCGTCGCCGGCTTCCCCGAGAACGGCGCCTACGACGTCCGCGCGGCCCGCGTCCGCGGCCGGATCAAGGCCAACGGTCCGGACATCTACCACCGCGGCACCGTCCAGCGGGACGTCTACTCGCTGTTCGCGACGGTCCGCCAGGGCAACTCCGGCGGGCCGCTGCTGACGCCCGACGGCAAGGTCTACGGGGTGGTCTTCGCCAAGTCCCTCGACGACCCGAGCACCGGGTACGCGCTGACGGTGGACGAGATCCGCGACGACATCCGGATCGGGAAGACCGCCGAACGCCGGGTCGACAGCCAGGGCTGCGCCCTCTGAGCCGTACGGGCACGGGGGCCCGTACGGCACCGGAGGCGGTTCCCGCGCCGTCTACGTCCGCGGATGGCGCAGGCGTGCCGAGACCCAGCGGGCCCGGCGGCGCAGGATGCGGGGGATGTCGAGTCGGGGGTCGTGGCCGTGACGGCCCGCCCTCTCGCGGGTGCCCGGAGAAGCCGCCGGGCGGTGTTCGCGTGCGGTGTCACCGTAGTCGTGCGTCCAGCTCATACTCCGAGCTGTGCCCGGGCCCCAAGGTCGGTAACCCCGTGGAGGGCGGCTAATTGGCCTATGCGCCAGGCAATTGAATGCTTGTAAGACAAGCGTGCGGTCTGCCTGGCGGTTCGTCAGCGGTCCGGTTCGGGATCCTTCAGCCAGTTCACCAGCTCCGTCGAGAAGGCCACCGGGTCCTCCTCGTGCGGGAAGTGTCCGAGGCCGTCGAACAGCCGCCAGCGGTACGGGGCTTCGACGTACTCCCCGGATCCGGCCGCGCTCCGTGTGCGCATCACCGGGTCGAGCGAGCCGTGCAGGTGCAGCGTCGGCACCCGGACCGGCCGCTTCATCCGCCGGTTGAACTGGAGGCCGTCCGGCCGCGCCATGGACCGCATCATCCAGCGGTAGGGCTCGACCGAGCAGTGCGCGGTGGACGGGATGCACATCGCGCGCTGGTACACGGACAGGTCCTCGTCCTCGGGCAGCCGAGGCCCGGACCAGTCCCGGATCAGCTGCCCCACGAGGGCCCCGTCGTCGGCGACGAGCTGCCGCTCCGGGAGGAACGGCCGCTGGAAGCCCCAGATGTGCGAACTGGCCCGCGTCTGACCGAAGTCGGACAGCATCGCCGAGCGCCAGCGGCGCGGGTGCGGCATGGACGAGACCACGAGCCGGCGCACCAGCTTGGGCCGCATCACGGCCGCCGTCCACGCCAGGTACCCGCCCAGGTCGTGCCCGACGAGCGCGGCGTCCGGCTCGCCGAGGGACCGTACGACCCCGGTGATGTCGAGGGCCAGGTTGGCGGGGTCGTAACCGCGCGGGGTGCGGTCGCTGCCGCCGACCCCGCGCAGGTCCATCGCGACCGCCCGGTACCCGGCGTCGGCGAGCGCGGTCAGCTGGTGGCGCCACGTCCACCAGAACTGGGGGAAACCGTGCAGGAGCAGCACCAGCGGCCCGTCACCGACCTCGGCGGCGTGGAAGCGGGCGCCGTTGGCGGCGACGTCCCGGTGCGTCACCGCCCGCCCGCCGGGGAGGTCGAGCCGTACCGCCGTGGCCGCAGTGGGGGGCGTGCTGGGATCCGGCGAGGGCGCTGTCATGAGGACGAGCGTGCCACACCCACAGCCTTGTCACTGACCGGCCGCGGGTGCGGCTTGACGGTTCCGACGACGGCCGCGGTCCGCTTGACGGAGGCGATGGACCGCTCCGGCGGCTTGACCTTCTTGAACTTCTTCACCGCGATCAGCGCCAGCAGGCCCGCGAGCAGCAGGAACGCCGCGCCGACGATGAGGAAGGACCAGGCGAGCCCGAGCCCGAGGTTGTGGATCCCGTACGCCGCGGCGAAGCTCAGCACCGGCAGCGAGAAGAGGGCGAACACTCCTGCGACGGTGATGGCGGCGCCGCCGATGCCCGCGCGCTTGACGTCCTGGCGGAGTTCCGCCTTGGCGAGGGCGATCTCGTCGTGCACCAGGGCGGACATCTCGGCGGTGGCCGAGGCGACCAGCTGGCCGAGTGTGCGCTCGGCTCCCTGTGCCCCTTGGTCCACTGCGCTCATCGCTCTCTCCCTCTGTCGTCTGCTGTCGTCTGCGTCGGCGGCTGTCCTGCGTCGTCGGTCAGTCGTCAGTCAGATCATGCCGGACGGTGGCCTTCGGTGCTGGACCCGGCCGTTGCTCCGGTGTCGGCCGCTGCCGCCGCCTCGGCCTTGCGGCGGTGTTCCGCGGCCCTGTCCTCGTAGATCTTCGCCATCCGGAGGTGGTAATCCGGGGTGTGCTCCTCGTAGACGTCCGGGATGCCGTCCTGGTCCTCGTCGCGCTCCTCGGCTTCGGTGAGCGCCCTGTACGTGCGGTTGCGGAGCTTGAGCATGATGCCGGAGACCACGGCGGCGACGAGGGAGCCGATCAGGACGGCGGCCTTCACCTCGTCGGTCAGGACCGGGTCGTCGGCGAAGGCGAGTTCGCCGATGAGCAGGGAGACGGTGAAGCCGATACCGGCGAGCGAGGCCACGGCGAGGACGTCGGGCCAGGCGAGGTCCTCGTTCAGCTCCGCCTTGGTGAAGCGGGCGGCCAGCCAGGTGCCGCCGAAGATGCCGAGGGTCTTGCCGACGACCAGGCCGAGGACCACGCCCAGGGTCTCGGGCCGGGTGAAGACCTGGCCGATGGCCTCGCCGGAGAGGGAGACCCCGGCGGCGAACAGCGCGAAGAGGGGTACCGCCAGACCGGCGGAGAGCGGCCGGACCAGGTGCTCGATGTGCTCACCGGGGGACTGGTGCTCGCCCTCCTTGCGGGAGCAGCGCAGCATCAGGCCCATCGCCACGCCGGCGATGGTGGAGTGGACCCCGCTGTTGTACATCAGGCCCCAGATGACGAGGGCCAGCGGAACGTAGACGTACCAGCCGCGCACGCCCCGGCGGAGCAGGAACCAGAAGAGGACCAGCCCCACGAGTGCGCCGCCGAGCGCCATGAAGTCGATCTCGCTGGTGAAGAACACCGCGATGATCAGGATGGCGAAGAGGTCGTCGACGACGGCGAGGGTGAGCAGGAACGCGCGCAGGGCGGAGGGCAGGGAGGTGCCGATGACCGCGAGGACGGCGAGCGCGAAGGCGATGTCGGTGGCGGTCGGGACCGCCCAGCCCGCCATCGAGCCGTTCCCGAAGGTGTTGACGAGGACGTAGACCAGCGCGGGCACTGCCATGCCGCAGAGGGCGGCGATCACCGGGAGGGCGGCGGCCTTGGGGTCGCGCAGGTCCCCCGCGACCAGTTCGCGCTTGAGCTCGACACCGGCGACGAAGAAGAAGACGGCGAGCAGGCCGTCGGCCGCCCAGTGCTGCAGGGAGAGGTCCAGGCCGAGCGAGCCGGGTCCGATGTGGAAGGTGCGGACGCTGGTGTAGCTGTCCGCGAGTGCGGGGATGTTCGCCCACGCCAGGGCGGCGATCGCGGCCACCAGCAGGAGCACGCCGCCGACGGTCTCGGTGCGCAGCGCGTCGGTGACGAAGCGGCGCTCGGGCAGCGAGAGGCGGCCGAGCAGTTTGCTGCTCCGGTTGTCGGTGGGGGTGGGCGCGGCCACGAGGGGGACCTCCGGTTGGGCGACGGCATGACAATGCAGTTGCCGACCAGACTTCCCGGCGCACCCTGTGGTCCTTCTGTACGTTTTCAATATTTTACAGGGTGTGCGCGAGGGCATATCCGGCGATCGTCACTTTAAGCGCGAAAGGGGCATCCGGCGCGGCGCGCCGGATGCCCCTTCCCGCCGTGTCCCACGGGTGGGTGCGGGTGGTGCGGTGGGTCAGTCCTCGCTGCCGGCGGCCGGGAGCCTGCTCTGGATCAGGTCCATGACCGAGGAGTCGGCGAGCGTGGTGACGTCGCCGACCGCACGGTTCTCCGCCACGTCGCGCAGCAGACGGCGCATGATCTTGCCCGAGCGGGTCTTCGGCAGCTCCTGCACCGGCAGGATCCGCTTCGGCTTGGCGATCGGGCCGAGGGTGGCGCCCACGTGGTTGCGGAGCTCCCCGACCAGCCCCTCGGTCTCGGAGGCGCTGCCCCGCAGGATGACGAAGGCCACGATGGCCTGGCCCGTGGTCTCGTCGTTGGCGCCGACCACGGCCGCCTCGGCGACCGAGGGGTGCGAGACGAGCGCCGACTCGACCTCGGTGGTCGAGATGTTGTGGCCGGAGACCAGCATCACGTCGTCCACCCGGCCGAGGAGCCAGATGTCGCCGTCCTCGTCCTTCTTGGCACCGTCGCCCGCGAAGTACTGGCCCGCGAAGCGCGACCAGTAGGTGTCGATGAACCGCTGGTCGTCGCCCCAGATGGTGCGCAGCATCGACGGCCACGGCTCGGTGAGGACCAGGTAGCCGCCTCCGCCGTTCGGGACCTCGTGCGCCTCGTCGTCGACGACGGTGGCGCAGATGCCGGGCAGTGCGCGCTGGGCGGAGCCCGGCTTGGTCTCGGTGACCCCCGGCAGCGGGGAGATCATCATCGCGCCGGTCTCGGTCTGCCACCAGGTGTCCACGATCGGGCAGCGGTCGCCGCCGATGTGCTTGCGGTACCAGATCCAGGCCTCGGGGTTGATCGGCTCGCCGACCGAGCCCAGCACCCGCAGGCTCGACAGGTCGAACTTCGCGGGGATGTCGTCGCCCCACTTCATGAACGTACGGATGGCCGTGGGCGCGGTGTACAGGATGGTGACGCCGTACTTCTGCACGACCTCCCAGAACCGGCCCTGGTGCGGGGTGTCCGGCGTCCCCTCGTACATCACCTGGGTGGCGCCGTTCGCGAGCGGCCCGTAGACGATGTAGGAGTGCCCGGTCACCCAGCCGATGTCGGCGGTGCACCAGTAGACGTCGGTCTCCGGCTTCAGGTCGAAGACCGCGTGGTGGGTGTACGCGGCCTGCGTGAGGTAGCCGCCCGAGGTGTGCAGGATGCCCTTCGGCTTCCCCGTGGTCCCCGAGGTGTAGAGGATGAAGAGGGGGTGCTCCGCGTCGAAGGGCTGCGGGGTGTGCTCGGCGGACTGACGGCCGACCACGTCGTGCCACCAGACGTCGCGACCCTCGGTGAAGGCGGTGTCCTGGCCGGTGCGGCGTACGACGAGCACGTGCTCGACCTGCGGGCACTTGGCGACGGCCTCGTCGATGGCGGGCTTGAGGGCGCTCGGCTTGCCGCGGCGGTACCCGCCGTCGGCGGTGATGACCAGCCTGGCGTCGGCGTCCTGGATGCGGGAGGCGACGGCGTCGGCCGAGAAGCCGCCGAAGACCACGGAGTGCGCGGCGCCGACGCGGGCGCACGCGAGCATCGCGACGACCGCCTCGGGGATCATCGGCAGGTAGACGGCGACGCGGTCGCCGGCCTCGACGCCCAGCTCGGTCAGGGCGTTGGCGGCCTTGGAGACCTCGTCCTTGAGCTCGGCGTAGGTGATCGAACGGCTGTCGCCGGGCTCGCCCTCGAAGTGGAGGGCGACGCGGTCGCCGTTGCCGGCCTCGACGTGGCGGTCCACGCAGTTGTACGCGACGTTCAGCTTGCCGTCCGCGAACCACTTCGCGAAGGGCGGATTGCTCCAGTCGAGCGTCTCGGCCGGCTCGGTGGCCCAGGTCAGCCGCCGGGCCTGCTCGGCCCAGAAGCCCAGCCGGTCCGCGTCGGCCTGTGCGTACGCCGCCTGAGTCACGTTGGCAGCGGCGGCCAGATCGGCAGGCGGTGCGAACCGCCGCTCCTCCTTGAGCAGATTGGCCAGGCTCTCATTGCTCACGACATCTCCCTTTCCCAGGGTGTCCGTTGTGTCCCCGGGCATAGCTCATCAGTCAGCGGCCCAGGTGACAAGGGGTAGCCGGGAATTGGTTTAGACCTATAGCACGGCTGGGCGCATGTGCGGGCCACGCGAACGGCGCACGAAGGGCCCCTTCCCGCTGCAGGGTGCGGGAGGGGGCCACCCGATGGCACGGATACGGGAGGTCATCGGTTCACCGGCGCCGCACCTCAGGCGTTCTGGCCGACGCTGTCGAAGACCCGGCAGTCGAAGAAGTCCTCGCCCTCGGACAGCAGGTACGCCTGCGCCTCGCCCACGTGGAAGTACATCCCGTGCAGCTCCAGGGTGCCCTCGGCCAGCCGCCGGGCCACCGATTCGTGGGCCCGCAGGTGCTCCAGCTGCTGCACCACGTTGGTCAGGCAGAGCTGCTCCACGGCGTCCGCCGGCAGCCGGCCGGCGATCCGGGCCCAGGCGTGGTGGCGGCTGCCCATGCGCTCCAGGCTGGGCAGGCCGTGCCGCAGCCAGCGGCGCAGCGGGGTCATCGAAGTCGTGGGGGAGGAGGTGAGCAGGGCCTGCATCGCCCCGCAGCCCGAGTGCCCGCAGACCGTGATGCTGTCGACCTTGAGCACGTCCACGGCGTACTCGATGGCCGCCGCGACCGAGTCGTCCGTGGACTCGGCTCCCGGCAGCGGGACGAGGTTGCCGACGTTGCGGACCGTGAACAGGTCGCCCGGGCCGCTGGCCGTGATCATGCTGGTCACCAGGCGGGAGTCCGCGCAGGTGAGGAACAGCTGTGAGGGCCGCTGCCCCTCGCGGGCCAGCCGGGCCAGTTCGTCCCGTACGTGCGGAGCGGTGTCCCGCTGGAACGTGCCGATGCCGTTCGCCAGCTGCCCGGCTCCGCGGCGCCGGGCCGCGGGCGCGTCGCACTCCGCCCCGGACGCCGCCGGCGCCTCCGTCGTGGCCGTCGCACCCGTCGCGGCCGTCTTTGACGGGGCGGCCGCCGTACGGGCCTGTGCGGGCCGGTGGTCGCAGTGGTTCTGCCAGGGGGTCCAGGGCCGGCAGCACTGGTGCGCCCCCGTCGGGGCGGCCGGCGGATCCTCCTCGGTCTCCGGATTGCGGGCCCCGGAGCGGCCGGTGACGTCCACCGATCCCCCGTGCGCCCGGTGGGAGTCCTGCCAGTCGTGGAGCGTCTCGTACGCCGCGTGGTCCATGAAGGAGCCGTCCAGCTCCACCACCGCGTGCGCCCCGTGCGGGATCTGGTTCAGGATCCGGCTCAGCCGCGGTACCGCGAGGAAGGTCAACTGCCCGCGCGCCCAGACCCGGTGGACGCCGTCGTCCTGCTTCTCGAGGGTGATCCGGGTCCGGGCGAGGCGGTGCAGGGCCAGCGCGACGGCCACGGCGATGCCGATGGCCACACCCTCCAGCACCCCGCCGAGCACCACGGCCGCGATGGTCGTGCCGTAGACCAGGACCTCGCCGTGCCGGGTGACGTTGCGCAGGTGCGTGATGCTGACCATCTGCACGCCGACGGCCATCACCAGCGCGGCCAGCGCGGCCAGCGGGATCAGGTCGAGCACGGGGACCAGCAGACCCGCCGCCAGGAGCACCCAGAAGCCGTGGAGCATGGACGACCTGCGGCTGGTCGCACCGGCCTTGACGTTCGCCACGCTGCGGACGGCGACGCCCGTGATGGGCAGCCCCCCGAGGGACCCCGAGACGATGTTGGCGGCGCCCTGGCCCCGCAGTTCCCGGTTGAGGTCGACGCGCGGCGGCCGGTTGGCCGGGGGGCGCTCGGAGCCGATCAGCTTGTCGGTGGCGACCGCGGACAGCAGCGACTCCACGCTGCCGACCAGGGTGATGGTCAGCACGGCGGCGACGAGTCCGAGGAACGGGCCCTGGGGCAGTTCGGGCAGGGCGTGGCTGCGCCAGGAGGGCAGGTCGACCCGGGGGAGGGCGAGCCCGGCGAGCGCGGCGCAGGCCGTGGCCGTGGCGACGGCGGCGAGCGCGGCCGGCATCTTGCGCAGGGCGGTGCCCGCCCGCCCGGGCAGACGGGGCCAGCTGAGCAGGACCACCAGCGTCAGCACACTGACACCGAGGGCGGCCGGATGCAGGTCGGCCAATTGGCCGGGCAGGCCGAGGACGTTGGCCACGGCGGAGCTCTGCGGTGTGCCGCCGAGCACGATGTGCAGCTGGGCCAGCGCGATGGTCACGCCGATGCCCGCGAGCATGCCGTGCACGATGGCCGGGCTCACCATCAGGGCCGAGCGGGCGGTCCGCAGGAAGGCGAGGCCGAGCTGGCACAGTCCGGCGAGCACGGTGATGGCGCAGGTGGTGCGCCAGCCGTAGTGCTGGATCAACTCGGCGGTGACCACGGTGAGTCCGGCGGCCGGCCCGCTCACCTGGAGCGGGGCGCCGCCGAGCCGCCCGGCCACGATCCCGCCGACCGCCGCGGCGACCAGCCCCGCCTGAAGCGGGGCTCCGGTGGCCAGGGCGATGCCGAGGGAGAGCGGCAGTGCGATCAGGAAGACGGCTACGGAGGCGGAGAGGTCGGCGGACAGGTCCGCCGGGGCGGCCTTGTTCGTGGCGGTGGTGGGTGCGGTGGCTGTCATAAGGTCCCGTCTCCTCTGAGGAGGGATGAAGCGGCGGGAGTCTCAACACTCGGTAAATGGATGGTAATGGAGAGTAAAGGGGAGTGGCGGTTAATACGGGCAAATGGCCGAGAAGTTACTACACATGGGTGAATAGGCATTTTTTACGGCTTGTCACATCTTCTTAATCTTGTACCGCATGGGACGTTGCGGCGCGGAAGTCCTGCGTCGGAAATGCGAGGGAGAGGTGGGGCGGATGATCGCCGCCACGAAGAAGATCGCTGGTGGCCTGGTCGCCACGGCGCTGGTCCTGGGTGCCGCCGGATGCAGCGGCTCGGAGTCGGGCGGGTCGCCGGCGCCCGGGGGTGCGAGGAAGGGCGTCGCGGCGCCGGAGCTTCCCGGCAGCGTGAACAGGCCCATCGGTGACGGCTCGACCGCCTACACCGGCCCGCAGCCGAACGTCGTGAAGCCGCAGAAGCTGAAGCCCGGTGAGAAGCCGCCGCAGTTCGTGGTGTTCTCGTGGGACGGCGCCGGCGAGGACAGTCAGAAGCTGTTCTCCCACTTCCGTCAGGTCGGCAAGAAGTACAACGCGCGGATGACGTACTTCCTCAGCGGCGTGTACATGCTCCCGGAGGAGAAGCGCTCCCTCTACACCGCTCCGCAGCACTCCCCGGGCCGGTCCGACATCGGCTTCGGCGACCTCCAGGGCATCAAGGACACCGCCACCCAGGTGCGCGGGGCCTGGCTGGAGGGCAACGAGATCGGCACCCACTTCAACGGCCACTTCTGCGGCCCCGACGGCGGCGTCGGCACGTGGTCCGTGGAGGAGTGGAAGAGCGAGATCAGCCAGGCCAAGTCCTTCGTCAAGAACTGGAAGACCCATGCGGGCCTGAAGGACATGGAGGCGCTCCCCTTCGACTACGACAAGGAGCTGGTCGGGGCCCGGACCCCCTGCCTGGAAGGCCAGAAGAACTTCATGCTGGCGGCGAAGGACCTGGGGTTCCGCTACGACTCCAGCGGCATCAGCAAGCAGATCTGGCCCAAGAAGACCGACGGGCTGTGGGACATCCCGCTCCAGCTGGTCCCCGTGCCGGGCCGCGCCTTCGAGACGCTGAGCATGGACTACAACTTCATGACCAACCAGTCCGGGACCACCTCGCAGGGCGACCCGTCGCAGCACGAGTACTGGGGTGACCAGATGCGCGACGGCCTCCTGCAGGCCTTCGGCCGGGCCTACCAGGGCAACCGCGCACCGCTGATCATCGGCAACCACTTCGAGTCCTGGAACGGCGGCACCTACATGCGCGCCGTCGAGGAGTCCATCAAGACGATGTGCACGCAGAAGGAGGTCCGGTGCGTGCCCTTCCGCGAGCTGGCCGACTGGCTGGACGCCCAGGACCCCAAGGTCCTGGAGTGGATGCGCACCCTCGACGTCGGCGAGGCGCCGAAGGAGGGCTGGGCGAAGCTCCTGACGGCGGGGCCGCCGCCGAAGCCGGCGGCCCCCGCGTCCGGTGCCGAGGTCATGCAGGCTGAGGACTCGGCTGATGGAGGTGCGGACGAGGGCTGACGAGCTCCCTCCGCTCCGCGAGTCCCTCGTGCAGGACGAAACCGGGGTCGATCTGGTCCGCCAGGTCGACCCCGGTCTTGGCGTTGCCCCAGCTCTCCGCGTTCTTCAGGTGGAAGCGCACCATCTGTTCGGTGTACCGGTCCCAGTCGCGGTGGGCGTAGGAGTCGTCGGCCGCGTCCTGGAGGACCTGCAGGGCCAGCCGGTTGGTCGCCTCCAGCAGCTCGAAGGCGGCCGGGCGGCCCTTCTCCATGGTCCGTACCCAGTCGGAGTGGCCGACGGTGACCAGCAGGTCCTCGCCCACCTCGTCCTGGAGGAACTCGATGTCCTCCGGCCCCTGCACCTTGTTGCCGATCACCTTGAGGGCGATGCCGAAGTCCCGCGCGTACTCCTTGTACTGGCGGTAGACGGACACGCCCTTGCGGGTCGGCTCGGCGACCAGGAAGGTCACGTCGAAGCGGGTGAACAGGCCCGAGGCGAAGGAGTCGGAGCCCGCCGTCATGTCGACGACGACGTACTCCTCCGGCCCGTCGACCAGGTGGTTGAGGCACAGCTCGACCGCTCCGACCTTGGAGTGGTAGCAGGCCACGCCCAGGTCGGACTCGGTGAACGGCCCGGTGGCCATGAGCCGTACGGGCTCGCCGTCGAGCAGCAGCGTGCGCGCGCAGGCCTCGTACACCGGGTTGTCCTCGGTGACGGTGAGCAGGCGGGAGCCCGCGCCGGGCGGGGTGGTCTTGATCATCGTGTCGGCGGACGCGATGCGCGGGTTGGTGCCGCGCAGGTATTCCTTGATCAGGGGCAGGTGCGCACCCAGGGCGGGCAGCCCGGCGGCCTCGTCCTCGCCGAGGCCGAGCGCGGCGCCCAGGTGCTGGTTGATGTCGGCGTCCACCGCGACGACGGGGGCCTCGTTCGCGGCGAGGTGGCGGATGAAGAGGGAGGACAGCGTGGTCTTGCCGCTGCCGCCCTTTCCTACGAAAGCGATCTTCATGTTCACCAAGCGTAGTGGGTTCGTAGCGTTCTGTGGTCTAGGTGAGTGAAGAAGGCCACTCCAAGGAGGGGTCGGTGCTAGGGGCCCACAGTGCGTAGGCTCCCTACTTATGAGTAGCGCTACTGACCCGTTGGCCGCGCTGGCCGGGCTGCCGGGTGTCGCCGAGTCCGTGGATTCCGTACGCAAGGCCGTGGACCGGGTCTACGGGCACCGGGTCATGCGCCGCCGCAGCGGGGAGATCACCTCGGAGGCCGCGCTGCGCGGTGCGCGCGGGAGCGCGGCGCTGTCCGGGGCGGACTGGGCCCTGGAGGAAGTGCGCCGCCGGACCGACTTCGGCTCGGAGCCCGAGGCGCTGACGGTGGGTGCCGCGCTGCGGCTGACCGCCGAGGCCGGGCAGTTGCTGAGCATCTGGCGCCAGTCGCCGCTGCGGGTCCTGGCCCGGCTGCACCTGGTGGCCTCGGGCTCGACGGCGGACGGGGACGTGGTGGGCCGGCCGCGCCTCGCCGGCGAACCGGTCGTCGAGCCCCTGGTGGACCTGCCGCTGCCCGGCGCGGACGAGGTGGCGGGCCGGCTGGAAGGCCTATCCGGCCTGATCATCGCGGGCGGTTCGGCCCCGGCGCTGGTCACGGCGGCGGTGGTGCACGGGGAGCTGCTGGCCCTGCGGCCCTTCGGCACCTGGAACGGCCTGGTGGCGCGCGCGGCCGAGCGGATCGTGCTGATCAACAGCGGGCTCGACCCCAAGGCGATCTGTCCCGCGGAGGTCGGCCACGCCGAACAGGGGCGTGAGGCCTATCTGGCGGCGTTCGAGGGGTACGTCTCCGGGACCGCGGAGGGGATGGCCGCCTGGATCGCCCACTGCGGCCGGGCGATCGAGCTCGGTGTCCGCGAGTCGACGGCGGTCTGCGAAGCCCTGCAGCGCGGCGCGGCCTGAGGTCTTCCGGCCGGGCGTCCTCCGGTCGGGCAAAGGGTTGCGGCGACACCGTCTTGCCTTGGTGTCGCCGCTGGCACTTGCGCCCAGTTACCAAGCGTCCTCGATGATTGCCCATCAGGTCGGGAACTTTGCCCGTTCCCTGGTGCGGCTGGCCCGTAATCGACGGGTCGACGTCGCGTGGGTGCTCGGCGTTCGTGCTTCGGTCCGTGGGCCTTACTGCGTTTTAAAGATGATCCTCTCGGATGTTCTTTGGTCTCGCGGGCCGTTAACTACTTTGTACTCCGCTGGAGAGATAAGCGAAACCCCTGGCTCCACTTCTTTACTTTTCTCGGGCGATCCGGGATGAACCGGACGACGCTAAGCGCTCCAGGTCAGGTCCGGTCGGTCCGGTCGGTCCGGTCGGGCCCCGGGCCCGCTCAGCCCGGGTCGGACCGGCCCGGGTGTCGGGGCGTCCCCCGCAGGCTCATGCGGGAGCGGCAGCGGCAGCGGCGGCCAGTGCGCCGGCCCGGCGCCGGCTCGCGTACCAGACGAGCCCCGCCGTGGCGGCGGCCGCGCCCACGGCCGCCGCGGCGACCAGCGCCGGGCGGGCCGGCATCGACAGCCCCGGCACCCGCTGCTTCAGGCGCACGGGCCGGTTGAAGACCAGCACCGGCCACTCCCGCGCCACCGCCTCCCGGCGCAGCGCCCGGTCCGGATTGACGGCGTGCGGGTGTCCGACCGCCTCCAGCATGGGGACGTCGGTGGCCGAGTCGCTGTACGCGTAGCACTTGGAGAGGTCGTACCCCTCGGACTCGGCGAGCTCCCGGACGGCCTCCGCCTTCGTGGGCCCGTAGGCGTAGTACTCGATCTCGCCGGTGAAGCAGCCGTCGTCGCCGACGACCATGCGGGTGGCGACGACCCGGTCCGCGCCGAGCATCTCCCCGATCGGTTCGACGACTTCCGCTCCGGAGGTCGACACGATCACCACGTCGCGGCCGGCCGTGTGGTGGGCCTCGATGAGGGACGCGGCCTCGTCGTAGATGATCGGGTCGATGAGGTCGTGCAGGGCCTCCGCGACGATCTCCCGCACCTGCTGCACGTTCCACCCCTTGCAGAGGGCGGACAGGTACTCGCGCATCCGCTCCATCTGATCGTGGTCGGCGCCGCCGGCCAGGAAGATGAACTGCGTGTACGCGGTGCGCAGCACGGCTCGCCGGTTGATGAGCCCGCCCTGGTAGAAGGACCTGCTGAACGTCAGAGTGCTCGACTTCGCAATGACCGTCTTGTCCAGGTCGAAGAAGGCTGCGGTACGAGGCAAGGAGTGCGGCAAGGGCTGATTTTCCACGCCCCGAGCATATGCGCCCACCATTCGGCGTAAGGTGTGGCGCGTGGGTTTGCCTGAGAGGCCTCTCGGGTACACCATGGAAGTCACGGATCGTTCGCGACCGTGCTAACCCGGTCTGGCTCCTCCCCCCCCGAGTCGGACCGTGGGGACGACCCCCGCTCTCCCCCCCGGCGGGGGTCGTCGCATGTCCGGACGCGGTTCGCGTCCCTGCCTTCGGCCCCAAGTGACCATCTCCTGGCCCCCGTCCCTCGTGGGGCCCACGCGGCGAAGGCCCCTTCACCCCTTGCAACCCGTCACGGTGCGTAGTGGTTCCGGTGCGCTCCGGAACTCACCTGACAGGGTGAGGGAGATATCCACAAGCGGTGGGATGTCCACAGTTTTCGCTCAAGATCCACTTCATTTTCCTGATCGCTGCACGGTGATTCCAGCCGCGAAGTCCGCGGTGCTGGATTTGCAGTGAGAAGGAGGCGGAGATCGTGCTGCGATCGAAGTCATACGGAGTGACGGCGTCCGTATTGGCGGGCGGGACCAGGCCCCCGGGCCGGACACGCGCGGTGGCCCCGGTCGGCGGGCGGCCGCTGATCATCACCGAGGATCCCCTGCTGCTCGACGACCTGCTGCGGCTGTGTGCTGCCGCGGGCGCCGAACCGCATGTGCGTCACTCGATGCCGGAGCAAAGTCCAACCGGTGACGGAGGCGAGGGAAGTGACGCGGGGGGCGGTGGTGACGGGCCTCCCCGCACGGGAGCCCCCTGGGGTGCAGGGGGCGACCGGCCGGCCGCGAGGGCCGGAGATGCCGGACACGCGGGGAGTGCCGGAAGTTCCGGAAGTGCGGGCGGTCCCGGCAGTGTCGGGTGGGAGTCCGCGCCGCTCGTCCTGGTCGGGGACGATGCCGCCAGGCGGGTGAGGGGGGCGCCCCGCAGGGACGGGGTGTTCCTCGTCGGCCGGGACCTGGACGATCCCCGGGTGTGGCAGCGGGCCGTGGAGATCGGCGCGCAGGAGGTGCTCCGGCTGCCCGATGCCGAGGCCCAGCTCGTCGACCGGATCGCCGATGTGGTCGAAGGAGCCGGGCGTCCCGCCCTCGCCGTAGGGGTGATCGGCGGCAGCGGCGGGGCGGGGGCCTCCACCCTCGCCTGCGCCCTCGCCCTCCGGGCCGCGCGCACCGGGGAGCGGACCATCCTCATCGACGGGGATCCGCTCGGCGGCGGCATGGACGTCCTGCTCGGGGGCGAGAGCGCCGAAGGACTGCGCTGGCCGGACTTCGCGGGATCGCGGGGACGTGTCGGCGCCGGGGCCCTGGAGGAGTCCCTGCCCGAACTGCACGCCCTCAGGGTGCTCAGCTGGGACCGCGGGGACCGGGTCGTGGTGCCGCCCGCCGCGATGAGGTCGGTGGTGGCCGCCGCGCGCCGCCGGGGCGGGATCGTGGTGGTCGACCTGCCCCGGCGGGTCGACGAGGCCGTGGCCGAGGTACTGGCCCAGCTGGACCTGGTGCTGATGGTGGTGCCGGGCGAGCTGCGGGCCGTGGCCGCCGCCGGCCGGGTGGCGGCCGGGGTGCGGATGGTGGCCCGGGACGTGCGCGTGGTCGTGCGGGGCCGCAGCCCGGGCGGGCTCGACCCCGAGACCGTGGCGGAACTGCTGGGAGCGCCGCTGGCGGGTGAGGTGCCGGTCGAGGTGGGGCTCCCCGGGCGGGTGGCCGAGGGGGAACCGCCGGGGTCCGAGGGACGGGGCGCCCTGGCCCGGTTCTGCGACGGCTTCTGGCGGCGTGCGCTGGGCTCCGCCCAGGGGGTGCCGGCATGAGTGCCGTGCTGCTGGACGCGGTGCGCCAGCGGCTCGCCGAGAGCGGGGCGGAGCCGACGCCGGCCAGGGTGGCCGCCGCGCTGCGGGCCCAGGGAAGGCTGCTGGGGGGCGCACAAGTGCTCGGGGTGGCAGCCGAGTTGCGGTCCGAGCTGGTCGGCGCGGGACCGCTGGAGACGCTGCTGGACGACCCGGAGGTCACCGACGTGCTGGTGGCCGCCCCCGACCGGGTGTGGGTGGACCGCGGCGGCGGGCTGGAGCTGACCGGGGTGACCTTCGAAGGACCCGATGCCGTGCGCCGGCTGGCCCAGCGGCTGGCCGCCGTCGCGGGCCGCCGGCTGGACGACGCCCGACCCTGGGTGGACGCCCGGATGCCGGACGGCACCCGGCTGCACGCGGTGCTGCCTCCGGTGGCGGTCGGGTCGGCCTGCCTCTCGCTGCGGGTGGTGCGGCCGCGGGCCTTCACGCTGGAGGAGCTCGTGGCGGCGGGGACCCTGCCGCCCGGCGGGCACCGGCTGCTCCGGGAGATGATCGAGGCCCGGCTGTCGTTCCTCGTCTCCGGAGGGACCGGCACGGGCAAGACCACTCTGCTCAGTGCCCTGTTGGGGCTCGTGGGACCCGGTGAGCGGATCGTGCTGGCCGAGGACTCGGCCGAACTGCGCCCCGACCATCCCCATGTGGTGCGGCTGGAGACCCGGCCGGCCAACCAGGAAGGGGCGGGGCTGGTCACCCTGGCGGATCTCGTCCGGCAGGCCCTGCGGATGCGGCCGGACCGGCTGGTCGTCGGTGAGGTCCGGGGCGCCGAGGTCACCCACCTGCTCGCCGCCCTGAACACGGGCCACGAAGGGGGCTGCGGGACGGTCCACGCCAATGCCGCCGCCCACGTCCCGGCCCGGCTGGAGGCACTGGGGACCGCCGCAGGGCTCGACCGGGCCGCCCTCCACAGTCAGCTGGCGGCCGCGCTGACCCTGGTGATCCACCTGGTCCGGGACCGGGAGGGGCGCCGCCGGGTGGCCGAGGTGCACGTGCTGGAGCGGGACGCCGCCGGGCTGGTGGTGACCGTACCGGCGCTGCGGTGGGCTGCGCGGGGCTTCGTACGGGAGCGGGGCTGGGAGCGGCTGCGGCCGCTGCTGCGAGGTGCCCGGTGAGCGCCGGGGCGGGCCTGTCGGTGCCCGTGTTCGCCGGGGTGCTCTGTGCTGGTGCGGCCGCCTGGACGGTGGCCGGGGGAGACCAGGGGGTGCGGCGGGCCCGGGTGGTGCTGGCCGGGGGCGCCCCGGTACTGCCCGGCGGGCCGGTGCGCCGGGACCGGCTGGTGATCGCCGTACGGGTACGGGCCGCGCGGTGGCGGGAGTGGGCCCCGCTGGGGGCCGGGCTGGTGCTCGCGCTGCTGGGCGGGTCGGTGATCCCGCTGGCCGCCGGTGCGGCGGCGGTTCCGCTGGTCCGCCGGTGGCTGGGTGCGCGGGAGCGACGCCGGGCCCGGGTGGCGCGGGCGGCCGAGGTGGTGGCCCTGTGCGGGGCGGCGGTGGGGGAGCTGCGGGCCGGGGCGCAGCCCGGGCAGGCGCTGACCGCCGCGATGCGCCGGACGGTGTCCGGTCCGGGCGGGCCGGGAGCGGCGGAGGCGGGCGTCCTGGCCGCCGCGGCGTTCGGCGGGGACGTGCCCGGGGCGCTGCGCCAGGCGGCGCGGGAGCCCGGCGCGGAAGGGCTGGCCGGGATGGCCGCCTGCTGGCGGGTGTCGGTCGACGGAGGCGCGGGCCTGGCCGCTGGGCTGGACCGGCTGGAAGGGGCCCTGCGGGCCGAGCGGGACCGGGAGGAGTCCTTGCGGGCCCAGCTGGCGGGGGCCAGGTCCACGGCCGTCGTGCTCGCCCTGCTGCCCCTGGTGGGGCTGCTGATCGGGACGGGGCTGGGGGCGGATCCGCTGCGGGTGCTGCTGCACACGCCGATCGGGTGGGGGTGCCTGCTGGCGGGGGCGCTGCTGGAGGCGCTGGGTCTGCTGTGGTGCCGTCGGATCGTCCGGACGGGGGAGCGGTGACGGGCGGGTTCGCCGTCCACAGGCTGGGGACGGCGCTGTGCCTCGGGGCGGCCCTGCTGGCCGTGGCGGCGGTGGTCGCCGCCCGGGTCCGGGCGCGGGCGGCCCGGCGCCGTACCGAAGCGGTGTTCGCGAGGGCGGCGCCCGGCGGCGGGCCGGGGTTCGGCGCCGGGATGCGGGGTGCGGTGGCCGTGTGGGCCGGGCCGGCCGGGGCCGTGCTGGCGGGCGGGGTGCTGATCGGCGGCCCGGTCGGGGCGGCGGCCGGCTGCGCGGCGGCCCTCGGGGTGTGGCGGTGGCGGGCCAGGGCGCGCCCGGCGGCCGGGGTCGACCCGGCGGAGGCGGAGCATCAGCTGCCGTTCGCCGCGGATCTGCTGGCGGCGTGCCTGGCAGCCGGTGCGGGACCGGTCGAGGCCGCGGAGGTGGTCGGCGAGTCCCTGGGCGGCCCGGTGGGTGAACGGCTGGCGCTGGCCGGGGCGCAGCTGCGGCTGGGAGGCGAACCGGGCGCCGCGTGGGGGAGGTTGGCGGAGATACCAGGAGCCGGGGTGCTCGCCGAATGCCTGGAGCGGGCGGCCCGGACCGGGGCGCCCGCCGCGGAGCCGGTCTCCCGGCTCGCCACGGCCCTGAGGGCGGACCGGGCCCGTCAGGCGGGTGCCAGGGCGCAGCGGGCGGCGGTGCTGGTCACCGCACCGGTGGGGCTTTGTTTCCTTCCCGCATTTCTCGCGATCGGGGTCGCTCCGGTGGTGATCGGTATGGCCTCCGGTCTTCTCTCGGACCACTGACGTCACATTCACCACTCATATGGACCACACGCACTGCAACGGAAATCAACGGAGGCTGTCATGAGGATCATCTGGTTTCGTGTCCGGACGGCGCTGCGCGGCTGTCGCGGCGATGCGGGAATGTCGACTTCGGAATACGCCATGGGCACGATCGCGGCGTGTGCGTTCGCGGCCGTTCTGTACAAGGTGGTGACGAGCGAAGTCGTCTCCACGGCCCTTCAGTCGACCATCGGGAAGGCGCTCGATGTGCCGTTCTGAGGGAAAGTCACGGGCCTTCGGGGACAGGGGATACGTGACCGCGGAGGCGGCCCTGGTGATTCCGGCGCTGGTGCTGTTCGCCGCGCTCCTGGTGTGGGCGCTGATGGCGGCGGCCGCGCAGATCCGGTGTGTGGACGCCGCCCGGGCCGGTGCCCGGGCGGCGGCCCGGGCGGAACCGGGGGAGACGGCGGTGGCGGCGGCCCGGTCGGCCGCGCCCCCCGGGGCGCGAGTGGAGGTCGAGCGGGTGGGCGATCTGTGGCGGGTGCGGGTCGCCGCACCCGCGCCGGGGCCGGGCGGGCTGCCGGTACGGCTCGGGGCGCAGGCGGTGGCCCTGGCGGAGGACAGCGTGGGGCCGCCGTCGTGAGCCGGGACCGGGGGTCGGCCACGGTGTGGGCGACGCTGGTGGCCACGGTGCTCTGCGCGGTGTTCGGCGGCGTGCTCCTGCTCGGGCAGGCGGTCGTGGCCCGTCACCGGGCGGCGGCGGCCGCCGACCTGGCGGCGCTGGCGGCCGCGTCGAGCTGGGCCCACGGCCCGGAGGCGGCCTGTGCCACGGGTGGGCGTATCGCCCGGGCCCAGGGTGCGCTGCTCACCGCGTGCCGGGTGGAGGGCGAGGCCGTGGAGGTCGCGGCCCGGTGCGCGGAGGGGCCCTTCACCCCGGTGGTCCGGGCCCGCGCGGGCCCGCCCCCGGCTGCGCCTCCGGATCCGCCGCGGGGGCCCGACCGGCCCCGCGGCTCCCGCCCGGACTTCCGGGGGCCGGGCCTCGGGGCCCGGGCGTAGGGCAGTGGCCTCAGGGCGTGGGCGTGGGCGCGGGTGCGGGCGGGGCTTCGGAGAGGAGGCGGGTCAGGAGGCGCACCGCTCCGCGCTTGTGGAGGGGGTCGTTGCCGTTGCCGCACTTGGGCGACTGGATGCAGGAGGGGCAGCCGGCCTCGCACTCGCAAGCGGCGATCGCGTCGCGGGTCGCCGTCAGCCAGGCGCGGGCCGTGTGGAAGGCCCGCTCGGCGAAACCGGCTCCGCCCGGGTGGCCGTCGTAGACGAAGACCGTGGGCAGCAGCGTGTCGGGGTGCAGCGGCACGGAGACGCCGCCGATGTCCCAGCGGTCGCAGGTGGCGAACAGCGGGAGCAGGCCGATGGAGGCGTGCTCGGCGGCGTGCAGGGCTCCGCCGAGGATCTCCGGGCCGATCCGGGCCTCGTCGAGCTGGTCCTCGGTGACCGTCCACCACACGGCCCGGGTGCGCAGGGTGCGGGGCGGCAGGTCCAGCTTGGCCTCGCCCAGCACCTCGCCGGTGATCAGCTTGCGGCGCAGGTAGGAGACGACCTGGTTGGTGACCTCGACGGAGCCGTAGCAGAGCCGGCCCGAGCCCCAGGGGATCTCGGTCTCGGTCTCCAGGACGGAGATGGCGGTGGTGTCGCGGGCCGTGGTGGAGAAGGGCGGATCGGCCTGCTCGACCAGGGCCACCGAGTCCTCCAGGTCCAGCTGCTTCACCAGGTAGCTGCGGCCCTGGTGGAGGTGGACGGCCCCGTCGTGGACGGCGGTGTGGGCCGCGGATTCGTCCACCGTGCCCAGCAGCCGCCCGGTCGCGGCCTCGACGATCTGCACCGGGCGGCCCCCGCCGCCCCGGATGTCGGTCAGGTCCGAGGCGCGCTCCCGCCGGGTCCAGTGCCAGGCCGTGGCCCGCCGGCGCAGCAGCCTGGCCGCTTCCAGCTGGGGGAGCAGTTCGGCCGCCGAGGGGCCGAAAAGAGCCAGATCCGCTTCGGTCAGCGGCAGCTCCGCGGCGGCCGCGCACAGGTGGGGGGCGAGGACGTACGGATTGTCGGGGTCCAGGACGGTCGCCTCCACGGGCTGCTGGAACAGCGCCTCGGGGTGGTGGACCAGGTAGGTGTCCAGCGGGTCGTCCCGGGCGATCAGGACGGCCAGGGCCCCCTGCCCCGAGCGCCCGGCGCGGCCCGCCTGCTGCCACAGGGAGGCCCGGGTGCCCGGGTACCCGGTGATGAGTACGGCGTCCAGCCCCGAGACGTCCACACCCAGCTCCAGGGCCGTCGTGGCGGCCAGTCCCAGCAGCTCCCCCGAGTGCAGGGCCCGCTCCAGGGCCCGGCGCTCCTCGGGCAGGTAGCCGCCCCGGTAGGCCGCGACGCGCCGGACCAGCGAGCGGTCGACCGCCGCGAGCCGTTCCTGGGCGATCACGGAGATCAGCTCGGCGCCCCGCCTGGAGCGTACGAAGGCCACGGTGCGGACCCCCATCACGACCAGGTCCGTCAGGAGGTCGGCGGTCTCCACCGTGGCCGTACGGCGTACGGGAGCGCCCTTCTCGCCCCGCAGGTCGGTGAGCAGCGGCGGCTCCCACAGGGCGAAGACCACCTCGCCCCGGGGGGAGGCGTCGTCGGTGATCTCCGTCACCGGCACCCCGGTCAGCCGGGAGGCGGCGGCCGCCGGGTCGCTCGCGGTGGCGGAGGCCAGCAGGAAGACGGGTTCGGAGCCGTACCGGGCGCACAGCCGCCGCAGCCGGCGCAGCACCTGGGCCACGTGGGAGCCGAATACTCCGCGGTAGGTGTGGCACTCGTCGATCACGACGTAGCGCAGGGCCCGCAGGAAGGAGGCCCAGCGCGGGTGGGCCGGGAGGATGCCGCGGTGCAGCATGTCGGGGTTGGTCAGCACGTAGTTCGCGTACTGGCGCACCCACTCGCGTTCCTCGACCGGCGTGTCCCCGTCGTAGACGGCGGGGCGGACCGCGTTGCCGAGCGGCGCGGCAAGCTCCCGTACGGCGCGCCGCTGGTCGGCCGCCAGGGCCTTGGTGGGGGCCAGGTACAGGGCCGTGGCCCCGCGCCCGTTCGGGGCCTCGGCGCCGTCCGCGAGGGCAGACAGCAGGGGCGCGAGGTAGGCCAGTGACTTGCCCGAGGCGGTGCCGGTGGCGACGACCACGGACTCGCCGTCCAGGGCGCGCTCGGCGGCTTCGGCCTGGTGTTCCCACGGATGGCCGATCCCGGCGGACTGAATCGCGGCTACGACATCCGTTCGGATGCGGTCGGGCCAGACTGCATGACGACCCGCCCGAGGGGGCAAGTGCTCCGTATGGGTGATGCGCGCAGCCCGGGAAGACCCCCGTGCCAGCCGGTCCAGGACCGTGCCGGGGGTGGGTCGGGCGTCCGCGGGTACCGTGGGCCGACCGGGGCGGTGAGTATTGGCCATTGGAACCGAGTGTGTCACCGGCGTGCGGGACAATGGTCCCAAGGCGTCGTGCGCGCCTGCCGGTAAGTGATTGAATGCCATTGCGGCAGCCAATCCCTCGCCCACCTTCGGGTGGGGAGGCCCCTGGGGGGCGCCGCTCGATAGCAAGGTGCTGGAGGATCCGTGGACCTGTCCCTGTCGACTCGCACTGTCGGCGACCGTACGGTCGTAGAGGTCGGTGGCGAGATTGATGTGTATACCGCGCCCAAGCTGCGCGAGCAGTTGGTCGAGTTGGTGAACGACGGCAGCTACCACCTGGTTGTCGACATGGAGCGAGTGGACTTCCTCGACTCCACCGGACTCGGTGTGCTTGTGGGAGGCCTCAAGCGCGTCCGTGCGCACGAGGGTTCGCTGCGACTGGTGTGCAACCAGGAGCGCATCCTGAAGATCTTCCGCATCACCGGTCTGACCAAGGTGTTCCCGATCCACACCACGGTGGAAGACGCCGTCAACGCCACCGACTGACGGCTCCAGGCGGCAAGGAGCCGACAAGGAGCGGGGGTACCGGGCCACGGGTGGCCCGGGCCCCTGTCAAGGCACGCCCGTAGTCCGAGGGGGACGCGCATGGCCACCGTTGAACTGCGCTTCAGCGCCCAGCCCGAACACGTCCGGACGGCCCGCCTGGTCGCGGCCGCCGTGGCGCGGCGGGCCGGCGTGGAGGAAGCCGTCCTCGACGAGGTTCGCCTCGCCGTGGGTGAGGCCTGTTCGCGCGCCGTCGGACTCCATCGGAGCAACGGGCTGACCGCGCCGGTCCGGGTCGTGCTGACCGAGGAGGAGAAGGTGTTCTCCATCGAGGTCGGTGACGAGGTCATCGGACCGGGCGGCGGTCCGGCCGATGCCGTGCCCGGCCTCGAGGCGGTCCTGGACCCCGACATCGACGGTGAGGACGAGATGGGCCTCGCTGTGATCAGCGGGCTCGTCGACGACGTCGAGGTGACCGTCGGCGAGGCGGGCGGCACCATCCGGATGAGCTGGCCGGTCTCCGGGACCTCGAACCTCCCGTAGATCCCGCAGATCCCACAGATCGCGCAGATCCACGGGCGTGGCCGGCCGCGGCCCTGCATGGCGCTCGCCGTGGCGTCCGGCGTCGTATCGTCCGATCTTTATCAAGGCCCTGCTGAGCAGGGCCTTTTTCATGCCCCGGATCAATTGATCAAGCGTCAATGCTTTTGCCCCATTACTTCTTTCGAGGGTAATGGAGTGACGCGATCTATTGCTGAGGAGCAAGAGCAGGCCAATTGCGTTTCCTGCGCACTGTTTTGATCAGGGCGCGCTCCCTACAATCCGTCCACATCTTGAGCTCATCACGTCAAGGAGGACGAATGACGGGGCTCTTCACCCCTCTCGCGCCGGACCGCACCACTGATCTGGCAGCAGCAGTACTCACCGATGACAATCGGCTCATCGTGATCGTCATTGCGGCAGTGGCTCTTGCCGCACTCGTCGTCGCGCAGATCCTGGTCCGCCAGGTGCTCGCCGCCGACGAGGGAACCGACAGCATGAAGAAGATCGCAGCCGCCGTCCAGGAAGGCGCCAACGCCTACCTCGGCCGCCAGCTGCGCACGCTCGGCGTCTTCGCCGTCGTGGTCTTCTTCCTGCTCTTCCTGCTCCCCGCGGACGACTGGTCGCAGCGGGCGGGACGTTCCGCCTTCTTCCTCGTCGGCGCCCTCTTCTCGGCGGCCACCGGCTACATCGGCATGCGTCTGGCCGTCCGCGCCAACGTCCGCGTCGCCGCCGCCGCACGCGAGGCCACCCCCGCCGAGGGCGAGCCCGCCAAGGACCTGACCGAGGTCTCCCACAAGGCGATGAAGATCGCCTTCCGCACGGGCGGTGTGGTCGGCATGTTCACCGTCGGCCTCGGCCTCCTCGGCGCCTCCTGCGTCGTGCTGGTCTACGCCGCCGACGCCCCCAAGGTCCTGGAGGGCTTCGGCCTCGGCGCCGCCCTGATCGCCATGTTCATGCGTGTCGGAGGCGGTATCTTCACCAAGGCCGCCGACGTCGGCGCCGACCTGGTCGGCAAGGTCGAGCAGGGCATTCCGGAGGACGACCCGCGCAATGCCGCGACCATCGCCGACAATGTGGGCGACAACGTCGGCGACTGCGCCGGAATGGCCGCCGACCTGTTCGAGTCCTACGCCGTCACCCTGGTGGCCGCGCTCATCCTCGGCAAGGCCGCCTTCGGCGACCTCGGGCTCGCCTTCCCGCTGATCGTCCCCGCGATCGGCGTCGTCACCGCCATGATCGGCATCTTCGCGGTGTCCCCGCGCCGCTCCGACCGCAGCGGAATGACCGCCATCAACCGCGGGTTCTTCATCTCCGCCGCGATCTCCCTGGTGCTGGTCGGGATCGCCGTCTACGCCTACCTGCCGTCCAGCTACAAGGACCTCGTCGGCGTCGAGGACACCGCGATCGCCAACCACCCCGGCGACCCGCGCGTCCTGGCCGTCGTCGCCGTTGCCATCGGCATCGTGCTCGCGGCCCTGATCCAGCAGCTGACCGGCTACTTCACGGAGACCAACCGCCGTCCCGTCCGCGACATCGGCAAGTCCTCCCTGACCGGAGCCGCCACCGTCGTCCTCGCCGGCATCTCCGTCGGCCTGGAGTCCGCCGTCTACACGGCGCTGCTCATCGGCCTCGGCGTCTACGGGGCGTTCCTGCTCGGCGGCACGTCGATCATGCTGGCCCTCTTCGCGGTCGCGCTGGCCGGCACGGGCCTGCTCACCACCGTCGGCGTCATCGTCGCCATGGACACCTTCGGGCCCGTCTCCGACAACGCCCAGGGCATCGCCGAGATGTCCGGCGACGTCGAGGGCGCCGGGGCACAGGTCCTGACGGACCTGGACGCCGTGGGCAACACCACCAAGGCCATCACGAAGGGCATCGCCATCGCCACGGCCGTGCTCGCCGCGGCCGCGCTCTTCGGCTCGTACAACGACGCGATCGCCACGGCCGTCAGGGAAGTCGGGGCCAAGGCCGGGGAGATGAACCTCAGCCTGGACATCGCGCAGCCCAACAACCTCGTCGGGCTGATCCTGGGCGCGGCCGTCGTGTTCCTGTTCTCCGGCCTCGCCATCAACGCGGTCTCCCGCTCCGCGGGCGCCGTTGTCTACGAGGTGCGCCGCCAGTTCCGCGAGCACCCCGGGATCATGGACTACAGCGAGAAGCCCGAGTACGGGCGCGTCGTCGACATCTGCACCAAGGACGCGCTGCGCGAACTCGCCACGCCCGGCCTGCTCGCCGTCCTCACCCCGATCGCCGTGGGCTTCTCCCTCGGTGTCGGCGCCCTCGGTTCCTTCCTGGCCGGCGCCATCGGCACGGGCACCCTGATGGCGGTCTTCCTCGCCAACTCCGGTGGCGCGTGGGACAACGCGAAGAAGCTCGTCGAGGACGGCCACCACGGCGGCAAGGGCAGCGAGGCCCACGCCGCGGTCGTCATCGGGGACACCGTCGGCGACCCGTTCAAGGACACCGCGGGCCCGGCGATCAACCCGCTGCTGAAGGTGATGAACCTGGTGGCGCTGCTGATCGCCCCGGCCGTCGTGCAGTTCAGCTACGGCGACGACGCCAGCCCGACGGTACGGGCGGTCGTGGCGGTCCTCGCCATCGGCGTCATCGTCGGCTCGGTGTACGTGTCCAAGCGCCGCGGCATCGCGGTCGGGGACGAGAACGAGGACGGGACCGCCGAGCGGGTGACCCAGCCGGCCGATCCCGCGCCCGTTTCCTGACCCCCGGTCCCACCGGGGTGCGGGCGGGGCCGGCGGGGCCGGCCGTACGCCCGAACGGCGGACGGGCAGCGCGTACTGACGCGCCGTCCGTCCGCCTTTCTACGTGGCCGGATCGCATGCGTGTATCTTCCGGGCCGAGAGCCTTCGAAGGGACCAATCCGGTGAACAAGAAGCTTGCGGCCGCATTGTCGGGCGGTGCGGTACTGATGCTCGTCCTCTCCGGCTGCGGCGGGGACGACGGCGACAAGAAGGCCGACGCCTGGGCCAAGAAGGTCTGCGACCAGTGGCAGCCCGAACTCAAGAAGATCGAGACGGCCAACGCAGACATCAAGCGCGTGGCGTCGGAGAGCAGCAAGCCCGAAGAGGTCCAGCAGACCGACTCGGCGGCCTTCGGGACCATGTCCGAGTCGTACAAGGCGCTCGGTACGGCCCTGCAGGGCGCGGGAGTTCCGCCCGTCAAGAACGGCGAGGCGACCCAGGCGGAAGCGGTCAAGGGCTTCGAGGCGACCTCCAAGGGCTACGCCGACCTGAAGACCAAGATGGACGCCCTCGACCCCAAGGAGCAGACGAACTTCGCCGCGGGGCTGAAGGAAGTGGCGGCCGGCCTCGATGCGGCGGCGGCGGGCGGCAAGGACGCCCTCTCGCAGCTGAAGGCGGGCGGTCTGGAGCAGGCGATGAACAGCCAGCCCGGTTGCCAGGTGACGACCCCGTCGCCGACCCCCAAGTAGGGCCGCGGCGAGCCGCTGAGACGCGCCGGACAGGGCGGCCGGGGTCCCGGGAGGGGCCGTGGCCGCCCTGAGGCATGCCCGGGGCGCGCTGCATGCCCGGGACGCGGTGCGGCTGCGGATGCCCCGGCCGGTGCTGCCGGCGCCCCGGTCCCGGGGGTGGCCGCCGGGAACGGGCCCACGCCGACGTCCGCGCGGCGCACGCATTGCCGGTGTCAGCGGCCACAATGGACCGGTGAGTACCACCAGCCTTCCCTCGCCCGACCATGCCGCCGAGCTCCGCGGAGCCCTGCTCGCCGCCGGCTTCACCGCGGACGGCCTGCTCGACCTGCTCGGGGCCCCCGCCTACGCCGCGCTGGCCCGCAGCGAGACCGTGCCCGCCCTGCGCGCCACGCGCGGGGACGGCCCGCTCGCGGCCCTGGTCCGGCTGTTCCTGCTCCAGCGGCCCGTGCCGTACCTGCACGCGTCGGCCGCACTGCCCGTGGAGACGGCGCTGGCCGACGGATGGCTGCGGCGCGAGGGCGACGAGTTGCACGCCACCGTCGACGTGCGCCCGTACGGCGGTCCCGACGGCGAGGACTGGTTCATCGTCTCGGACCTCGGCTGCGCCGTCGGCGGAGCGGGCGGGATCGGCCGCCGCGAGGAGGGGGTGGTCCTCGGCGTCGGCGGGGCGTCCACGACCCTGGCCGGGATCACCGTGCGCACTCCGGTCGGCTCCGCCCTCGACGTCGGCACCGGCTCCGGGATCCAGGCGCTGCACGCCGCCCAGCACGCCACCCGGGTCACCGCCACCGACGTCAACCCCCGGGCCCTGGAGTTCACCCGGTTGACGCTCGCGCTGTCCGGGGCGCCGGAGGCCGAGCTGCTCGCCGGGTCGCTCTTCGAGCCGGTCGGCGAGGCCACGTACGACCTGATCGTGTCGAACCCCCCGTTCGTGATCTCCCCCGGCGCCCGCCTCACGTACCGCGACGGCGGCATGGGCGGCGACGACCTGTGCCGGAGCCTGGTCCAGCAGGCCGGTGCGCGGCTGAACCCGGGCGGGTACGCGCAGTTCCTCGGCAACTGGCAGCACGTGGAGGGCGAGGACTGGCGCGACCGGCTCCGCTCCTGGGTGCCGCGCGGCTGCGACGCGTGGATCGTGCAGCGTGACGTGCAGGACGTCACGCAGTACGCGGAGCTGTGGCTGCGGGACGCGGGCGACCACCGCTCCGACCCCGAGGAGTACGCCCAGCGGTACGAGGACTGGCTGGAGGAGTTCGAGGCCCGCAAGACCAGGTCCGTCGGCTTCGGCTGGATCACCCTGCGCCGGACCGACGCGCCCGAGCCGTCCATCGTGATCGAGGAATGGCCGCACTCGGTGGAGCAGCCGCTCGGCGACACCGTCCTCGCCCACTTCGCCCGTCAGGACTACCTGCGCGCACACGATGACGCAGCCCTGCTGGAGGGGTACTTCCTGCTCGGTACGGAAGTGGTCCAGGAACAGGTCGGCGCGCCCGGCGCGGAGGATCCGGAACACGTCGTGCTGCGCCAGCACCGCGGTATGCGGCGCGCCACCAAGGTCGACACGGTCGGCGCGGGCTTCGCCGGAGTGTGTGACGGCTCACTGAGCGCGGGCCGGATCCTGGACGCGATCGCGCAGCTCGTCCAGGAGGACCCCGTCGTCCTGCGCGACCGCACGCCGGAGGCCATCCGGATGCTGATCGAGCAGGGCTTCCTGGAGCCCGTGCGGCCCGTCGCGGAGGCCGGCCGGGACTCCGGCCCGGGGGCGTGACCGGGCCCCGGGGGCCCGTCGAACCCAGGATGTAACCCCGGGTTGGGCCCCCGTACGCCTACGGCTGACAGGCTCCCCGGAGGCCGGGTCCGGGGGGATCCGGGGGCGGCTCGGGGGAAAGGGGGACGGTATGGAAACCGGTCCGGCGATCTTCGCGGCGACCGTGTTCCTGCTGTTCGGAGCCGCTCTGCTGGCCTGGACGGGGGCGCGCGCCCGGCACCGCGCGCCGGTGGCCGAGGGCGTGCGCCCCGTCGTGGCCCTGCCGCTGGCGCTGCTCGCCGGCGCCAGCGCGCTGGCCCTCGGGGTGTGGTGCCTCACGCGGCTCTGACGCGGCGGTGCGGGACGGCGTACGTCCGGCGGGGACCCGCACGTCGGAGCGGGTGCGGGGAAGGGGCTGCGGGCGGGGCCAGACGGCCCCCCGGCCACCCCGCCCGGTGATCGGGAACGGTCCGGCGCGGCATCCGGGCGGCAGAAACCGCACTTGTCGGGTTACCGTTCGAGTGGCCGTTGCGGGCTTGTGCCGTTTGACACGGGGGCGGGTTGTACCGTCACACTCCGCAGCGTCGCCGTATCGCGACCGAGTGCCGACCGGAGAGAAGAGCCAAGTTGTCCCCGACTAGCGAGACCGCAAAGGGCGGCCGCCGACTCGTCATCGTCGAGTCCCCTGCCAAGGCGAAGACGATCAAGGGCTACCTCGGCCCCGGATACGTCGTCGAGGCGAGCGTCGGGCACATCCGCGACCTCCCGAACGGCGCGGCCGAGGTTCCCGACAAGTACACCGGCGAGGTCCGCCGCCTCGGCGTGGACGTCGAGCACGACTTCGCGCCGATCTACGTGGTGAACGCCGACAAGAAGGCGCAGGTCCGCAAGCTCAAGGAGCTGCTGGCCGAGTCCGACGAACTCTTCCTCGCCACCGATGAGGACCGCGAGGGCGAAGCCATCGCGTGGCACCTGCAGGAAGTCCTCAAGCCCAAGGTCCCCGTCCACCGGATGGTCTTCCACGAGATCACCAAGGACGCGATCCGCGACGCCGTCGCCAATCCGCGCGAGCTGAACCAGCGCATGGTCGACGCGCAGGAGACCCGCCGCATCCTCGACCGCCTCTACGGCTACGAGGTCTCGCCGGTCCTGTGGAAGAAGGTCATGCCGCGGCTGTCGGCCGGGCGCGTCCAGTCCGTGGCCACCCGCCTCGTCGTCGAGCGGGAGCGCGAGCGCATCGCCTTCCGCTCCGCCGAGTACTGGGACCTGACCGGAACCTTCTCCACCGGCCGCGCCGGTGACGCCTCCGACCCGTCCACGCTGGTCGCCCGCCTGAACACGGTGGACGGCAAGCGCGTCGCGCAGGGCCGCGACTTCGGCTCGACCGGCACGCTGAAGAGCGAGGTGCTGCACCTCGACGAGGCGAACGCCCGGGCCCTGGCCGCCGCGCTCGAAGGCGCGTCCTTCGCCGTCAGGTCGGTGGAGTCCAAGCCGTACCGCCGTTCCCCGTACGCCCCGTTCCGTACGACGACGCTCCAGCAGGAGGCCTCGCGCAAGCTGGGCTTCGGTGCGAAGGCGACGATGCAGGTGGCGCAGAAGCTGTACGAGAACGGCTTCATCACCTACATGCGTACGGACTCCACGACCCTGTCCGACACCGCCGTGTCGGCGGCCCGGGCGCAGGTCACGCAGCTGTACGGCGCCGACTACCTGCCGGAGAAGCCGCGCGTCTACGCGGGCAAGGTCAAGAACGCCCAGGAGGCGCACGAGGCGATCCGTCCCTCGGGTGATCGTTTCCGCACCCCGGCCGAGACCGGTCTGAGCGGCGACCAGTTCCGGCTCTACGAGCTGATCTGGAAGCGGACCGTCGCCTCTCAGATGAAGGACGCGGTCGGCAACTCCGTCACCGTGAAGATCGGCGGGCGTGCCTCGGACGGCCGGGACGCGGAGTTCACCGCCTCCGGCAAGACGATCACCTTCCACGGCTTCATGAAGGCCTACGTCGAGGGCGCGGACGACCCGAACGCCGAACTCGACGACCGCGAGAAGCGGCTCCCGCAGGTCGCGGAGGGCGACGCCCTCGCCGCCGAGGAGATCACGGCGGACGGGCACGCGACCAAGCCGCCGGCCCGCTACACCGAGGCCTCGCTGGTCAAGGAGCTCGAAGAGCGCGAGATCGGCCGCCCGTCGACGTACGCGTCGATCATCGGCACGATCCTCGACCGCGGCTACGTCTTCAAGAAGGGCACGGCCCTCGTACCGTCCTTCCTGTCCTTCGCCGTGGTGAACCTGCTGGAGACGCACTTCGGGCGGCTCGTCGACTACGACTTCACCGCGAAGATGGAGGACGACCTCGACCGCATCGCGCGGGGCGAGGCCCAGTCCGTGCCGTGGCTGAAGCGCTTCTACTTCGGCTCGGAGGACGCGACCGAGGTCGTACCCGCCGACGGTGACCACCTCGGCGGCCTGAAGGAGCTGGTCACGGACCTGGGCGCGATCGACGCCCGGGAGATCTCCTCCTTCCCGGTCGGCGAGGGCATCGTGCTGCGCGTCGGCCGCTACGGGCCGTACGTGGAGCGCGGCGAGAAGGACGCGGAGGGCCACCAGCGGGCCGACGTGCCGGACGACATGGCTCCGGACGAGCTGACGGTGGAGTACGCGGAGGAGCTGTTCGCGAAGCCGAGCGGCGAGTTCGAACTCGGCAAGGACCCCGTCAGCGGGAACCAGATCGTCGCGAAGGACGGCCGCTACGGCCCCTACGTGACGGAGATCCTCCCCGAGGGCACGCCGAAGACCGGCAAGAACGCGGTCAAGCCGCGGACGGCCTCGCTCTTCAAGTCGATGAGCCTGGACACGGTCACCCTCGACGAGGCGCTGAAGCTGATGTCGCTGCCGCGCGTGGTCGGCGCGGACGCGGAGGGCGTGGAGATCACGGCCCAGAACGGCCGCTACGGCCCGTACCTGAAGAAGGGCACGGACTCGCGGTCCCTGGAGACCGAGGACCAGCTCTTCTCCATCACGCTCGACGCTGCCCTGGCGATCTACGCGCAGCCCAAGCAGCGCGGCCGGGCCGCCGCCAAGCCGCCGCTGAAGGAACTGGGCACCGACCCGGTGAGCGAGAAGCCGGTGGTGGTCAAGGACGGCCGCTTCGGGCCGTACGTGACGGACGGCGAGACGAACGCGACGCTGCGGCGGGACGACGACGTCGAGACCATCACGCCCGAACGCGGCTACGAGCTGCTCGCGGAGAAGCGCGCCAAGGGTCCGGCCAAGAAGGTGGCGAAGAAGGCCCCCGCCAAGAAGGCCACGGCCAAGAAGGCGCCCGCGAAGAAGGCGACGGCGACCAAGGCGGCCGCCGCGAAGAAGACGACGGCGACCAAGACCGCGGCCGTGAAGAAGGCCACGGCCAAGAAGACGGTGGCGAAGAAGGCGGCGACCGCCGCTCCGGCGGACGAGTAGCCGCCGGGCCGCGCCGTCACGGCCGGCCGCGCACGCGCCGCACACCCACGGCGACGAGAGGGGCCCCCCGCGCACGGCGCGGGGCCCCCGCGCGGCGGGGGGGGGCGGCCGGGGGGTGGGGGGGGGGGGGGGCTGGGGGCGGGCCCCCCGGGACCCCGGGGCCGG
>NZ_JBHXRK010000023.1:0-137326 GCF_042716875.1 Streptomyces sp. NPDC058646
CGGCGGCCCCGGCCCCGGCGGCCCCGGCCCCGGCGGCCCCGGCCCCGGCGGCCCCGGCCCCGGCGGCCCCGGCCGAGGGCGGCCTCCTGCCGGGGCAGGCCGGCTCCGGTGCGGGGGCGTCCCCTGGGCCCGCCGCCTCTCCCCGGCCCGTCCCCGCCTCGGACGGGTCGGCGCCCGGCCCCGCGGCCCCCGCTCCGGCGGGGCCGGACCTTGCGCACCCCTCGGCCCCTGCGGCGGTCGGGGAGCGGGAGCCGGCGCCGGGAGGCGCGGCCGCCGCCGGGTACGTGCAGGGCGACGCCGAGGTGCGGGCGGCCGTGGCGTGGGTGCTGCGCGACCACGTCGTGGTCGGGACGCTGGACGAGGCGGAGGAACTCGTCGCCGAGCGGCCCGACGCGGTGGCGGTGACCGTCGACGGCGACGTGCTCGGGGCGCACCTCGCGTCCGGGGGCTCCGCCGGGGTGCCCAGCCTGATCGAGGTGCAGGCCGCCGTCGACGAGGCCTCGGGGGAACTGACCCGGCTGGACGGCCGGTGCCGGGAGCTGGCCGGGGCGCTGGAGGCCGCGCAGGAGCGCCGGCGGGACGCCGCAGCCCTGGTCGAGGAACTCGGCGAGCGGCGGCGGGCCGGGGAGCGGGCCCGGGCGGGGGTCGCCCAGCAGCTCGGCCGGCTCGCCGGTCAGGCCAAGGGGGCCTCCGGCGAGGCCGAGCGGAGCGTCACGGCGGCGGCCAAGGCCCAGGACGCGCTGGAGCAGGCCCTGATGGACGTGGAGGAGTGCGCGGAGCAGCTGGCCGCGGCCGAGGAGAGATCCCCGGGCGGGGAGGGAGAGGAGGAGCTGGACACCTCCGGGCGGGACCGGCTCGCCGCCGACGGCGCCAACGCCCGCCAGACCGAGATGGAGGCCCGCCTCCAGCTCAGGACCCACGAGGAACGGGTCAGGGCGCTGGCCGGCCGGGCGGACTCCCTCGACCGCGCGGCCGGGGCCGAACGCGAGGCCAGGATCCGCGCCGAGCGGCGCCGGGCCCGGCTGCGCCACGAGGCCGAAGTGGCCGGCGCGGTGGCCGACGGCGCCCGGCAGCTCCTCGCGCACGTGGAGGTGTCCCTGCTCAGGGCCGACGAGGAGCGCACCGCGGCCGAGTACGCCAAGGGCCTGCGCGAACGGGAGCTGGGGGAGGCCAGGAACCGTGGGCGGGACCTGCTGGGCGAGCTGGACAAGCTCACCGACTCCGTCCACCGCGGCGAGGTGCTCGGGGCCGAGAAGCGGCTGCGCATCGAGCAGGTGGAGACCAGGGCGCTGGAGGAGTTCGGCGTGGAGGCGGCCGGTCTCGTCGCCGAGTACGGCCCCGACCAGCCGGTGCCGCCCTCCCCGCCCGCCGACGGCGAGAGCCTGCCGCAGGACCCGGAGCATCCGCGCAACCGGCCGGGCCCCTACGTCCGTGCCGAGCAGGAGAAGCGGCTCAGGGCGGCCGAACGCGCCTACCAGCAGCTCGGCAAGGTGAATCCGCTCGCGCTGGAGGAGTTCGCGGCGCTGGAGGAACGCCACCGGTTCCTCAGCGAGCAGCTGGAGGACCTGCGCAAGACCCGGGCCGACCTGCTTCAGGTGGTGAAGGAGGTCGACGCGCGCGTCGAGCAGGTCTTCACCGAGGCCTACCGGGACACGGCCCGGGAGTTCGAGGGGGTGTTCTCCCGGCTGTTCCCCGGCGGTGAGGGCCGGCTGGTCCTCACCGATCCCGACAACATGCTCGCCACCGGCGTCGACGTCGAGGCGCGCCCGCCCGGCAAGAAGGTCAAGCGGCTCTCGCTGCTGTCCGGCGGGGAGCGTTCGCTGACCGCCGTGGCCCTGCTGGTGTCCATCTTCAAGGCGCGTCCCAGCCCGTTCTACGTGATGGACGAGGTGGAGGCCGCGCTCGACGACACCAACCTGCAGCGGCTCATCCGGATCATGGAGGAGCTGCAGGAGAGCTCGCAGCTGATCGTGATCACCCACCAGAAGCGGACGATGGAGGTCGCCGACGCCCTCTACGGCGTCTCCATGCAGGGCGACGGGGTCTCCAAGGTCATCAGCCAACGGCTGCGCTGAACCAATTCGTTCAGGAAATGAACACGCTCTCTCTATTCTCCATGGATTGACGCGCTCCTGTCCCCCTGTTGACTTCATAAGATGAAGTCATAAGCTCTGCTGTGCCGCGTCTGACTTCAGGTGGTGGTGCGCAGTTTGCTGTGCGCCACTGGAGGAACACGAACCAGCGGCACGAGCACAGACGGACCCCCCACCCGCCCGCCCCCGGCGCCGGGCCCAGGAGCGCACCTTGACCAGCACAGCGAACGCACCCGCAGGCGGTGGCCGGGCGGCAGCCCCCGACCATCTCGGGCACGTCATCTTCATCACCGCGGCCGCCGCCATGGGAGGTTTCCTCTTCGGCTACGACAGCTCCGTCATCAACGGTGCCGTCGAGGCCATCCGCGACCGCTTCGACGTAGGCTCCGCCACCCTCGCCCAGGTGATCGCCGCCGCGCTCATCGGGTGCGCCCTCGGCGCCGCCACCGCCGGCCGCATCGCCGACCGGATCGGCCGAATCCGCTGCATGCAGATCGCCGCCGTCCTGTTCACCGCGAGCGCCATCGGATCCGCCCTGCCGTTCGCCCTGTGGGACCTCGCCCTGTGGCGGGTCATCGGCGGCTTCGGCATCGGCATGGCCTCGGTGATCGGCCCCGCCTACATCGCCGAGGTCTCCCCGCCCGCCTACCGCGGCCGGCTCGCCTCCTTCCAGCAGGCCGCCATCGTCATCGGCATCGCCGTCTCGCAGCTGGTCAACTGGGGCATCCTCAACCTCGCCGACGGCGACCAGCGCGGCACCATCGGCGGCCTGGAGGCCTGGCAGTGGATGCTCGGCGTCATGGTCGTCCCGGCCGTGCTCTACGGCCTGCTGTCCTTCGCCATCCCCGAGTCCCCGCGCTTCCTCGTCTCGGTCGGCCGCATGGAGAAGGCGAAGACGGTCCTGCGTGAGGTCGAGGGCGAGGGCATCGACGCCGACGCCCGGGTCCGCGAGATCGACCGCGCCATCCACTCGGAGCACAAGTCGACCTTCAAGGACCTGCTCGGCGGCCGGGGCGGCTTCCTGCCGATCGTCTGGATCGGCATCGGCCTCTCGGTCTTCCAGCAGCTCGTCGGCATCAACGTGATCTTCTACTACAGCTCCTCGCTGTGGCAGTCGGTCGGCATCGACCCGAGCGCCTCGTTCCTGTACTCCTTCGAGACCTCCGTCGTGAACATCGTCGGCACGGTGATCGCGATGCTCCTGGTGGACCGGATCGGCCGCAAGCCGCTGGCCCTCATCGGCTCCGCCGGCATGGCGGTCTCCCTCGCGCTCGCCGCGTGGGCCTTCTCCTACAAGTCCGGCACGGGCGACGACATCGCCCTGCCGCACGCGCAGGGCATCGTGGCCCTGGTCGCCGCCAACTGCTTCGTGCTCTTCTTCGCCCTGTCCTGGGGCGTGGTGGTCTGGGTGCTGCTCGGCGAGATGTTCCCGGGCCGGATCCGGGCCGCGGCCCTCGGCGTCGCCGCGGCCGCCCAGTGGATCGCCAACTGGGTCATCACCGTCTCGTTCCCGTCCCTCTCGGACTGGAACCTGTCCGGCGCCTACGTCATCTACACGGTCTTCGCCGTGCTCTCGATCCCCTTCATCCTCAAATGGGTGCCGGAGACCAAGGGCAAGGCGCTGGAGGAGATGGGGTAATCATCCCCGCCAACGCCCCGCTCCTCGATACTGCCCCGGCTCAGTCCCTGAGCCGGGGCAGTACCTGTTCGCACAGCAGGTGCAGGCTGCGCCACCCCTCGTCCACGGGCATCCCGCCGCACAGCGGGTGCAGGACCAGGTTCCCCGCCTCGCCCGCGCCCCGGGCGTACGCGACCGCCTCGTCCGGGGTGAGCACCCGGTACACGCCCTCCGCGCGCAGCTCCGCCACCGAGCGCGCGGCCGACCGTACGGCGCTGCGGATGTCCTTGGACTGCCAGGACGCGTACATGCCCGCCTCGTGGAGGAAGTGCTCGCCGTACTCCGCCCACACCCGGTCCGGGTCCTGCGCGAGGTGCAGCAGGGGGGTCTCGGCCGCGGGCATCATGCAGAAGCCCTCCGTGCCGTACTCCGCCAGCTTCGCCTGGTAGTACGCCTCCAGCTCCGGCAGGTGGGCGCTGGGGAAGAACGGCAGCCCCAGCCGGGCCGCCCGCCGGGCGGCCGCCTCGGAACTGCCGCCGACCAGGAGCAGCGGGTGCGGCCGGGTGAAGGGCCGCGGGGTGACCCGTACGGTGCGGCCGCGGTACGCGAACGGTTCGCCGGTCCACGCCTTCAGCAGGGTCTCCAGCAGCTCGTCCTGGAGCCGGCCGCGCCGGCCCCACTCCACCCCGTGCTGCTCGTACTCCTCCGGCCGGTAGCCGATGCCCGCGACCGTCACGAGGCGGCCCCCGCTCAGCAGGTCCAGGACGGCGATGTCCTCGGCCGCCTTCAGCGGGTCGTACAGCGGGCCGATGATCGCCGAGACGGTGACCGCGATGCGGCGGGTGGCGCCGAAGACGGCGGCCGCGAAGGCGAAGGGCGAAGGCAGCCAGTTGTTGGGGGTGCCGTGGTGCTCCTCGGTCTGGACGGTGTCGATCCCGCGGTCGTCCGCGTACCGGGCCATCTCCAGTGCCGCCTTGTAGCGCGCGGAGAGGGACTCGGGGGTGCCGTGCGGGTCGACGAGATTGAACCGGGCCACGGTGACGGGCATGGAGAGGTCCCCCTTCGCCGGATGTGGGCGGGCGAAGGGGGACGTTAGCTGACGCAGCGTCAGTTGGACAGGGATCCCGCGAGCTCCTGCTCCTCCGCCGGCGCGGCCGCGGCCGGGTCCGCGGTCCGCGGCAGTACGGCGTACAGCAGGCCCGAGGTCAGGATCCCGGCCGCCCAGCCGAGGCCGTTGCGGCCGGTCCAGGTGCCGGAGAGCGGTCCGCTGAACCAGTCCACCGAGGTGAACAGCAGGCCCACCACCAGGGCGAGGGCCCACGCGGTCATCGCCTGCCAGGCGAAGCCGCCCCGGTACCAGTAGGCGCTGGTCCGCGTGGTGTCCAGCAGGGCGGGGCCGTCGTAGGCCGTGCGGCGCAGCATGTCCACGCCGAAGACGCCGATCCACGCGGAGAAGGCCACGGCCAGCAGGGTCAGGAAGGAGATGAAGGAGCCGAAGAAGCTGGTCGCGACCACCATCAGCAGGAAGCCGAAGACCAGGCTGATGACCGCGTTCACGCTGACCGCCCACGCGCGCGGGACCTTGATGCCCAGGGTCTGCGCGGTGAAGCCGGCCGAGTACATGGACATCGAGTTGATCAGCAGCATGCCGACGAGGGCGATGAGCAGGTACGGGACCGCGATCCACGTCGGGAGCAGCTCGCCGATGAAGGAGACCGGGTCCTGGGCGGTCGCCAGGTCCGGCGTGCCGACGGCCATGACCGCGCCCATCAGGACCATCGGCAGGACCACGACCCCGGCGCCGCCGATGGTCGCCCCGACCATGCCCCTGGAGGAGGCGGTGCGGGGCAGGTACCGGGTGAAATCGGGGCCGGAGGGAACCCAGCTGATGCCGCCGGCCGCGATGGTGCCGATGCCCGCGATCATCATCGCCGTGGAGCCGGCCGGCTTGCCGAAGACGGCGGCCCAGTCCGTGGTGACGACCAGGTACCCGAGGACGAGGACGCTGAACCCGCCGAAGAGGTACGTCGACCACTTCGAGCAGACGCGCAGGGCATTGATGCCGAGGCCCGAGACCACGAAGGTGCAGCCCACGAAGAAGAGCAGGGTGACGACGATGAGGGCCGTGTTGCTCTTGATGCCGAAGAGCAGGTCGAGGACGGTCAGGACGGCGTAGGCACCGCTGACCGCGTTGATCGTCTCCCAGCCCCAGCGGGCCACCCAGATCAGCGCGCCCGGGAAGAGGTTGCCGCGCTGGCCGAACACCGCCCGCGACAGGGCCATGCCCGGGGCTCCGCCGCGCTTCCCGGCGATCGAGATCAGGCCGACGATCCCGTACGAGAGCACCGGCGCGGCGGTCGCCACGACGAGCACCTGCCAGATGTTGAGCTTGTTGAAGATCACCAGACCGGCGCCCATGGTGAGCAGCAGCACGCTGATGTTGGCGGCGACCCAGGTGGGGACCAGCTCGCGGACCCGGCCGCCGCGCTCGCTGTCCGGAACGGGTTCCAGGCCGCGGGTCTCGACGGTGCTCTCGGCCGGGGCTGCTATCGCGCCTTCGGCGGGCTCGGCAGGCATGCGTACTCCGTAGGGGCGGGGGAGGGGAGTCGCCCATCATCGTAGATGTGCCGTTAAAACCTCAAATAGAGGCTTCGGACCCTGCCCGGCGGCCCGGGGGCGCAGAGGCTGCCCGTCGGCACGCGTCCCCGCCAGGGAAACGAAGGGCCGAAGGTCAGGTCGCGCATACTGGACGGGCTATGGAAATCCTCATCCTTGTCGTAGTCATCGCCCTGGTCGCGGTCGGCGCGATCAGCGGGCTCGTGGTCGGCAGCCGCAAGAAGAAGCAGCTGCCGCCCCCGGCGCCGCCGAGCACGCCGACCATCACTGCCCCGCCCGCCGAACCCCAGGTGGGGGAGGACGCCGCACCGACGGCCGAAGAGCCGCGCCGCACGATCGAGGAGGTGGGCCTCCCCGACGCGGAGGCCGCCCTCGCCACGCCGGCCGCCGTCGAGGACCCGGTCGTGGAGGCTCCGCCCGCGCCCGTCATCGAGGTGCCCGAGCCCACCGCCGGCCGTCTCGTGCGGCTGCGCGCCCGCCTCGCCCGGTCGCAGAACTCCCTCGGCAAGGGGCTGCTCACGCTGCTCTCCCGCGAGCACCTCGACGAGGACACCTGGGAGGAGATCGAGGAGACCCTCCTCATCGCCGACGTCGGCGTCGTCCCGACCCAGGAGCTGGTCGACCGGCTCCGCGAGCGGGTCAAGGTGCTCGGCACCCGCACCCCCGCGGACCTGCGCACCCTGCTGAAGGAAGAGCTGCTGACCCTGGTCGGCACCGACTTCGACCGCGCCGTGAAGACCGAGAGCGGCGTGGACACCCCCGCCGTCGTGATGGTCGTCGGCGTGAACGGCACCGGCAAGACCACCACCACCGGCAAGCTGGCCCGGGTGCTCGTCGCCGACGGCCGCAGCGTGGTGCTCGGCGCGGCCGACACCTTCCGCGCCGCCGCCGCCGACCAGCTGCAGACCTGGGGCGAGCGCGTCGGCGCGCGGACCGTCCGCGGCCCCGAGGGCGGCGACCCGGCGTCGATCGCCTACGACGCGGTCAAGGAGGGCATCGCCGAGGGCGCCGACGTGGTGCTCATCGACACCGCCGGCCGCCTGCACACCAAGACCGGCCTGATGGACGAGCTCGGCAAGGTCAAGCGCGTCGTCGAGAAGCACGGCCCGCTGGACGAGATCCTGCTGGTCCTGGACGCCACCACCGGGCAGAACGGCCTGACCCAGGCCCGTGTCTTCGCCGAGGTCGTGGACATCACCGGCATCGTGCTGACCAAGCTCGACGGAACCGCCAAGGGCGGCATCGTCGTCGCCGTCCAGCGCGAGCTGGGTGTCCCGGTCAAGCTCGTCGGTCTCGGCGAGGGCCCCGACGACCTGGCCCCCTTCGAGCCGGAGGCGTTCGTGGACGCCCTGATCGGCGACTGAGGTACGGCCCGCACGCAGGTGCCCCCGTGTTCCGGACGGCTGGAACACGGGGGCACCTGCGCGTACGGGGCCGTCTCAGCGGCGGAATCGGTGGCACAGATAGGCGAGCGTGCCCAGCAGCAGCCGGGCCTGCGGCGGGCCCCCGGGGGTGTCGAGCGCCGGAGGGCGGAGCCAGCAGACCGGGCCCAGCCCCGCCCGGTCGGAGGGCGGGGCCGTCACGGACGTCCCCTCGCCGAGGGCCCGCAGGTCGAGGTCGGCGTCGTCCCAGCCCATCCGGTACAGCAGCTGCGGCAGCCCGGCCGCGGCGCCGGGGGCCACGAAGAACTGCGCCCGTCCGTCCGGGGTGCCGATGACCGGGCCCAGCGGCAGGCCCATCCGCTCCAGCCGGACCAGGGCGCGCCGCCCGGCCTCCTCGGAGACCTCGATGACGTCGAAGGAGCGGCCCACCGGGAGCAGGACCGCCGCGCCCGGGTACTCGCCCCAGGCCTCGGTGACCTCGTCCAGGGTGGCGCCCGCCCGGACCGTCGGGGCGAAGGCCAGCGGATGCGCTCCGGGGGCCGGGCACCCCCGGTCCCCGCAGGAGCAGTCGCGGGCGGGTGCCGCGGCGCGGGCGCCGGGCACCACGTCCCAGCCCCACAGTCCGGTGTACTCCGCCACCGCCGTGCATTCCGTGGTCCGTCCGCGGCGCCGGACGCCGGAACGGAACTCCCTGGTGCCGCGGCTGCCGCCGATCGTGAAGCCCATGCCCATGTCCCCTCCAACGGGTCGGACGCGCCGGTGGTTACGACGCCGGCGGGACCTGCTGCCGGAGCTTCCCCGAGGGGTGGCTCCCGGTGCCTCCCGGCGCACTCCTCGCCGCGCACGCCCCGGGGTGCACTCCAGTCCAACCGATCCGGTTCCGCCTTGCTGTCAAGTGAATCGCGCCTGGCCGGTGGCGCGTTCATTCGAAGGGGTGGCGAATGGTGGCGTTTGTGGAATCGACCTCGCCGAGGGGGTGATCGTAGGATTACTTTCGGTGCACGAAGCCCGATGGCGGGCCCGACCGTGGGTATGCCGGTGGCAACGGGTGAAGGACCTGTGAAGGTCCTGACGGCGCTCGTCGTCCCCGCCAGGGTTCCGTGTGAAGAGGCTGAGCGGATGGGGGCGTTCCAGTGGGCGGCAGCGGCGCAAGCGGAACGGGCGGGGAACCAGTCGACCGGAACGCCCAGCTGACCTCGTGGTTCGTCCGCAGCGGTTGGTCCAAGGGGGAGCTCGCCCGCCAGGTCAACCGCCGGGCCCGCCAGATGGGCGCCCACCACATCAGCACGGACACCTCCCGCGTCCGGCGCTGGCTCGACGGGGAGCAGCCGCGCGAGCCCGTTCCGCGCATCCTCTCCGAGCTGTTCTCCGAGCGCTTCGGCTCCGTCGTCGCCATCGAGCAGCTGGGCCTGCGCACCGCCCACCAGACCCCCTCCGTCTCCGGCGTCGACCTGCCCTGGGCCGGCCCGCAGACCGTCGAACTGCTCGGCGAGTTCTCCCGCAGCGACCTGATGCTGGCCCGCCGCGGCTTCCTCGGGACCTCCCTGGCCCTCTCCGCCGGCCCCGCCCTCATCGAGCCCATGCAGCGCTGGCTCGTCCCGGCCCCGGCCGCCGACCCGGGACCGCGCGAGGCGGGGCCGGCGGGCGCCCTCGGCGGCCACCGCCCGCCCCGGCTCTCCGAACCGGAACTCGACCTCCTCGACGCCACCACCGTCATGTTCCGTCAGTGGGACGCCCAGTGCGGGGGCGGACTGCGCCGCAAGGCCGTCGTGGGCCAGCTGCACGAGGTCACCGACCTGCTCCAGGAGAACCACCCGGCCCCGGTCATGAAACGACTCTTCAAGGTCGCCGCGGAACTGGCCGAACTGGCCGGCTGGATGAGCTACGACATCGGCCTGCACCCCACCGCGCAGAAGTACTTCGTCCTCGCCCTGCACGCCGCCAAGGAGGCCGGGGACAAGCCGCTGGGCTCGTACATCCTCTCCGGCATGAGCCGTCAGATGATCCACCTCGGCCGCCCCGAGGACGCCCTGGAACTCGTCCACCTCGCCCAGTACGGCAGCCGCGACTGCGCCGGCCCCCGCACCCAGGCCATGCTGTATGCGATGGAGGCCCGCGCCTACGCCAACATGGGCCAGCCCAGCCGCTGCAAGCGGGCCGTGCGGATGGCAGAGGACACCTTCGGCGACGTCGGCTTCGGCGGAGAGCCCGAACCCGACTGGATCCGCTTCTTCTCCGAGGCCGAGCTCAACGGGGAGAACTCCCACTCGTACCGCGACCTGGCCTACGTCGCCGGGCGCAGCCCCACGTACGCCTCCCTGGCCGAACCCGTCATGGAGCGGGCCGTCTCCCTCTTCGAGAAGGACGAGGAGCACCAGCGCTCCTACGCCCTCAACCTCATCGGCATGGCCACCGTGCACCTGCTCCAGCGGGAGCCCGAACAGGCTGCCGTCCTCGTCGGCCGGGCCCTCGACGTGGCGGGAAAGGTGCGGTCCGAACGGGTGAACACCCGGCTGCGCAAGACCGTCGACTCCGCCGCCCGTGAGTACGGCCACGTCGCCGAGGTGGTCCGGCTCACCGACCACCTCGCCTCCCGCCTCCCCGAAGCCGCGGAGGCCGTCTGACGGCCCTCGCGGCCCCAGGCCCCGGCCGCGGCAGCACCCCGTGAAGCCCGATCAGGCTCCCCCAGCCAGGACATCCCGGGTACTGCCGCGGTCGGCTCCCCCCTTGTGCCCCCGACCGGCGCCGCTCGAGCGGACAGCTGGTTGCGCGTTCACCACGTCGTAACACCACGGACGCCTTCGTCATCGGCGCGAAACACCGAGCGGCGCCGCCGGAAACCGGCCTGCGCGAATCTCAAGGCCAATAACCGGCCAGTCCCGGCCGGCCCCCATCCGGCCCGGACACCCCTTACGCCGCTCAGGCCCCACGATCGCCCGCACGCGAACGTACCGACGACGAGGAGACGCCGATGGCATCAGCCATCACGACCCTCGCGGCAGACGCCCCGACGCTGTCTGCCGCGAACACCGGGTTCATGCTCATCTGCTCCGCCCTGGTCATGCTGATGACCCCGGGACTCGCCTTCTTCTACGGAGGCATGGTCCGCGTCAAGAGCAGCCTCAACATGCTCATGATGAGTTTCATCAGCCTCGGGATCGTCACGATCCTGTGGGTCCTCTACGGTTTCAGCCTCGCCTTCGGCACCGACTCCGGCTCCCTCATCGGCTGGAACTCCGACTACGTCGGCCTCAGCGGCATCGGGATCACCGAGCTGTGGGACGGCTACACCATCCCGGTCTACGTCTTCGCCGTCTTCCAGCTGATGTTCGCCGTCATCACCCCCGCCCTGATCAGCGGCGCACTGGCCGACCGCGTGAAGTTCGGCGCGTGGGCCCTGTTCACCGCCCTGTGGGTGACCGTCGTCTACTTCCCCGTGGCCCACTGGGTCTGGGGCGCCGGCGGCTGGCTGTTCGAAATGGGCGTGATCGACTTCGCGGGCGGCACGGCCGTCCACATCAACGCCGGCGCGGCCGCCCTCGGCGTGATCCTCGTCATCGGCAAGCGCGTCGGCTTCAAGAAGGACCCGATGCGCCCGCACAGCCTCCCCCTCGTGATGCTCGGTGCCGGCCTGCTCTGGTTCGGCTGGTTCGGCTTCAACGCGGGCTCCTGGCTCGGCAACGACGACGGCGTCGGCGCGGTCATGTTCGTCAACACCCAGGTCGCCACCGCCGCCGCCATGCTCGCCTGGCTCGCCTACGAGAAGCTCCGCCACGGCTCCTTCACCACCCTCGGCGCCGCCTCCGGCGCGGTCGCGGGCCTCGTCGCCATCACCCCCGCCGGCGGCGCCGTCAGCCCCCTGGGCGCCATCGCGGTCGGCGCCATCGCCGGCGTGCTCTGCGCCATGGCGGTGGGCCTCAAGTACAAGTTCGGCTTCGACGACTCCCTCGACGTGGTCGGCGTCCACCTCGTGGGCGGCATCGCCGGCTCCCTGCTGGTGGGCCTCTTCGCCACCGGCGGAGTCCAGTCCGACGTGGCCGGCCTCTTCTACGGCGGCGGCCTGGAGCAGCTCGGCAAGCAGGCCGTGGGCGTGTTCTCCGTCCTCGCCTACTCTCTCGTGGCGTCGGCGCTGCTCGCCTTCCTCCTCGACAGGACGATCGGGATGCGGGTCAGCGAGGACGACGAGGTCGCCGGCATCGACCAGGTCGAACACGCCGAGACCGCCTACGACTTCAGCGGAGCCGGAGGCGGAGCCTCCTCGCGGAGCACCGCCGCACCCGTCCCCTCCGCCGCAGCGAGCAAGAAGGTAGACGCATGAAACTGATCACCGCGATCGTCAAGCCGCACAAGCTGGACGAGATCAAGGAAGCCCTCCAGGCCTTCGGGGTCCAGGGACTCACCGTCTCCGAGGCCAGCGGCTACGGCCGCCAGCGCGGTCACACCGAGGTCTACCGCGGCGCCGAGTACCAGGTGGACCTCGTACCGAAGATCCGCGTGGAGGTCCTCGTCGACGACGCCGACGCCGAGGAGCTGATCGCGCTCATCGTGAGCGTCGCCAGCACCGGCAAGATCGGCGACGGCAAGGTGTGGAGCGTCCCCGTGGACTCGGTGGTCCGGGTCCGCACCGGCGAGCGCGGCGCTGACGCGCTCTAGGTGACGGGAGCTCCTGGGTGACGAGCGTCGAAGACACCACGACCGGCGAGTCCGGCGATCCGTCCGGCTCGGGACCCAGCGGTTACGCCGCGGCCCGGCTGCGACTCCTCCAGGAGGGGTCGCGGTCCGGGCCTTCGCGGCGTTCCGCCCTGGCCGCCCTGACCGACGACTGGCTCGGTGCGCTGTTCCGCACCGCCGTGCGCGAGAGCGGCGTGCAGGGCGCCGCCCTGGTGGCCGTCGGCGGCTACGGCCGGGCCGAGCTCTCCCCGCGCAGCGACCTCGACCTGGTGCTGCTGCACGACGGCAAGGCGCAGCCGCGGGCCCTGAGCGCGCTGGCCGACCGCCTCTGGTACCCCGTCTGGGACCTGGGCCTGGCCCTGGACCACTCGGTACGGACCCCCGCCGAGGCCCGCACCACGGCCGCCGAGGACCTCAAGGTGCACCTCGGACTGCTGGACGCGCGGGCCGTCGCCGGGGACGCCGGCCTGCTCGCCGGACTGCGCACCTCCGTACTGGCCGACTGGCGCAACCAGGCCGTCCGCCGCCTGCCCGAGCTGCACTCCCTGTGCCGGGAGCGGGCCGAGCGGGCCGGGGAGCTGCGCTTCCTGCTGGAACCCGACCTCAAGGAGGCCCGCGGCGGGCTCCGGGACGCCACCGCGCTGCGGGCCGTGGCCGCGTCCTGGCTGGCCGACGCCCCGCGCGAGGGGCTGGCCGAAGCCCGGCGGCGGCTGCTCGACGCCCGCGACGCACTCCACCTGGTGACGGGCCGCGCCACCGACCGGCTCGCCCTCCAGGAGCAGGACCAGGTCGCGGCGCACCTCGGGCTGCTCGACGCGGACGCGCTGCTGCGCGAGGTGTACGAGGCCGCGCGCGTCGTCGCGTACGCCGGTGACGTGACCTGGCGGGAGGTCGGGCGGGTGCTGCGGGCGCGCGCGGCCCGTCCCAGGCTGCGCGGACTGCTGGGCGGCCGGGGGGCGCCGGCGGTGGAACGGGCGCCGCTGGCCGAGGGCGTCGTCGAGTCGGACGGCGAGGCCGTGCTGGCGCTGGCCGCGCGGCCCGACCGCGACCCGGTCCTGGCGCTGCGGCTCGGCGCGGCCGCCGCCCAGGCGGGCCTGCCCGTGTCGCTGCACGCCCTGCGCAGGCTGGCGGCGCAGGCCAGGCCGCTGCCCGTGCCCTGGCCGGCCCAGGCCCGCGAACAGCTGCTCACCCTGCTGGGGGCGGGGGAGCCGATGGTCGGCGTATGGGAGGCCCTGGAGGCCGAAGGCCTGATCACGCGGCTGCTGCCCGACTGGGAACGGGTGCGGTGCCGCCCGCAGCGCAACCCCGTCCACACCTGGACCGTGGACCGGCACCTGATCGAGACGGCCGTTCGGGCCGCGGCGCTCACCCGCCGCGTCGGCCGCCCCGACCTGCTGCTGATGTCCGCGCTCCTGCACGACATCGGCAAGGGCTGGCCGGGGGACCACTCGGTGGCCGGCGAGACCATCGCACGCGACGTCGCCGCCCGGGTGGGCTTCGGCCCGCAGGACGTCGCCGTGCTCGGGACGCTCGTACGCCACCACCTGCTGCTGATCGACACCGCGACCCGGCGCGACCTGGACGACCCCGCGACGGTCCGCTCCGTCGCCGAGGCCGTGGGATCCGTCGGCACGCTGGAGATACTGCACGCCCTGACGGAGGCGGACGCCCTGGCCACCGGCCCGGCGGCATGGAGCGCCTGGCGGGCCTCCCTGGTCCGGGACCTCGTCGCGCGGGTCGCCGCCGTCCTGCGGGGTGCGGCGCCGGCGGCCACGGAACCCGAGGTCCCCACGGCCGAGGAGGAACGCCTGGCGGTGGAGGCCCTGCGCACGGGCGAGCCGGTGCTGGCCCTGCACGCCCGCGAGGAGGAGGACGCGGTCGGGGTGGAACTCGTCGTGGCGGTCCCGGACCAGCCGGGGGTCCTCCCGGCGGTGGCGGGGGTGCTCGCCCTGCACCGGCTCACCGTACGGGCGGCGGAGCTGCGGTCCCTGGACCTCCCGGACCGGCTCGGCGAGGTCCTGGTGCTCCGCTGGCGGGTGGCCGCGGAGTTCGGTTCCCTGCCCGAGGCCGCCCGGCTGCGCACCGACCTGGTCCGCGCCCTGGACGGCTCGCTGGACATCCCGGCGAGGCTCGCGGACCGCGAGGCCGCCTACCCGCGCCGCCGCGGGGTGGTACCCCCGCCGCCCCGGGTCACGGTGGTCCCGGCCGTGTCCTTGCTGGCCACGGTCCTGGAGGTACGGGCCCCGGACGCGGTCGGCCTGCTGCACCGCATCGGGCGGGCCCTGGAGGCGGGGGCCGTGCACGTACGCAGCGCGCACGTCTCGACGCTGGGCGCGAACGCGGTGGACACCCTGTACGTGACCACCCCGGAGGGCAAGCCGCTGGATCCGGCGGAGGCGGTGGCCCTGGCCACGGCGGTGCAGGCCGCCCTGTCGTAGCCCGCGGGGCCGTCCCGGGGCCGGTGCCGCGGGACGGCATCGGCCGGATCCGGCCCCGCAGACGATTCGGACCGCCGGGTCCATCCCCGCGGCGCGGCCCGATACCCTGGGGGACGACCACCACGCCCCCGACCCGAGGAATCGCGACCACCGTGTTCGATACGCTCTCCGACCGCTTGGCGAATACCTTCAAGGGCCTGCGCGGCAAAGGCCGGCTGTCCGAGGCTGACATCGACGCAGCGGCCCGGGAAATCCGTATCGCCCTCCTCGAGGCCGACGTCGCCCTTCCGGTCGTCCGCTCCTTCATCGCGAACGTCAAGGAGAGGGCCCGCGGCGAGGAGGTCAGCAAGGCGCTGAACCCCGGCCAGCAGGTCCTCAAGATCGTCAACGACGAGCTGGTCACGATCCTCGGCGGCGAGACCCGGCGCCTGCGGTTCGCCAAGACCGCGCCCACCGTGATCATGCTCGCGGGTCTCCAGGGTGCCGGTAAGACCACCCTCGCCGGCAAGCTCGGCCTCTGGCTGAAGGGGCAGGGCCACGCCCCGCTCCTCGTCGCGTGCGACCTCCAGCGCCCCAACGCGGTCAACCAGCTCTCCGTCGTCGCCGAGCGCGCGGGCGTCGCGGTCTACGCGCCCCAGCCCGGCAACGGCGTCGGCGACCCGGTCCAGGTCGCGAAGGACTCCATCGAGTACGCGCGCACCAAGCAGTACGACATCGTCATCGTCGACACCGCCGGCCGTCTCGGCATCGACCAGGAGCTGATGCAGCAGGCCGCGGACATCCGCGACGCCGTCAGCCCCGACGAGATCCTCTTCGTCGTCGACGCCATGATCGGCCAGGACGCGGTCAACACCGCCGAGGCCTTCCGTGACGGTGTCGGCTTCGACGGCGTGGTGCTCTCCAAGCTCGACGGCGACGCCCGCGGCGGTGCCGCGCTGTCCATCGCGCACGTCACCGGCAAGCAGATCATGTTCGCCTCGAACGGCGAGAAGCTCGACGAGTTCGACGCCTTCCACCCGGACCGCATGGCGGGCCGGATCCTCGACATGGGTGACATGCTCACCCTCATCGAGCAGGCCGAGAAGACCTTCAGCCAGGCCGAAGCCGAGAAGATGGCGGCCAAGCTGCAGAAGGGCCCGAAGGAGTTCACGCTCGACGACTTCCTGGCCCAGATGGAGCAGGTCCGCAAGATGGGCTCCATCTCCAAGCTGCTCGGCATGCTCCCGGGCATGGGGCAGATCAAGGACCAGATCAACAACATCGACGAGCGCGACGTGGACCGCACCGCCGCGATCATCAAGTCGATGACCCCGGCCGAGCGCCAGGACCCGACGATCATCAACGGCTCGCGCCGTGCCCGTATCGCCAAGGGCTCCGGCACCGAGGTCAGCGCCGTCAAGTCGCTGGTCGAGCGGTTCTTCGACGCCCGCAAGATGATGTCCCGCATGGCCCAGGGCGGCGGGATGCCCGGCATGCCGGGCATCCCCGGGATGGGCGGCGGCCCCGGCCGGCAGAAGAAGCAGGTCAAGCAGGCCAAGGGCAAGCGCAAGAGCGGCAACCCGATGAAGCGCAAGGAAGAGGAGGCCGCGGCTGCGGCCCGCCGCGAGCAGGGCCCGCAGGCGATCGAGCCTCCGGCCGGCGGCAGCCCCTTCGGCCTCCCGGCCGGTGGCCAGGGCCAGGACTTCGACCTCCCGGACGAGTTCAAGAAGTTCATGAAGTAGCAGGTGGTACGCGCGCGGGTGCGCGGACGCCGGGCCCCGGCCGGGGACGTGACCAGCAGCGTCACGCGGCCGGGGCCCGTCCGTGTCCTGCGGGGGCGATGATCGGATTTGTCCCTTATGGTCGGCCGGGAGGACGGCTGAAGGAGGCGCTCGTGCCCAGTCCCACGCCCGTACCGCCCCGCGACCGGGCCGACAGGCCCTGGCGTTCGGAGGGGGCACCGTCCGGCCCCGCGCCGAAGAAGCGGATGCCCGGGGGCTGGCGGGGGCTGATCCTCACCGCCCTGATCGTCTACCTGCTGGCCAACCTCGTCCTGTCCTTCTTCAACGAGGGCGACGAGCCCACCGTCTCGTACACCGAGTTCAGCAAGCAGGTCGCGAGCGGCAACGTCTCGAAGATCTACTCCAAGGGCGACGCCATCCAGGGCCAGCTGAAGGCCTCCCGGCCGCGGCCCGACGGGGACAAGGGCACGTACACCAAGTTCGTCACCCAGCGCCCGGCCTTCGCCGAGGACGACCTGTGGGCCGAGCTCACCCAGCAGAACGTGAACGTGACGGCCTCCCCGGTCGTCGTGCAGCGCAGCTTCCTGGCCAACCTCCTGCTCTCCCTCGCCCCCATGCTGCTGCTGGTCCTGCTGTGGGTGTTCATCGCCCGCCGCATGTCCGGCGGGATGGCCGGCGGCATGGGCGGACTGGGGCGCAAGGCCCCGCCCAAGCCGGTGGAGCTGGAGACGGGCGACCGGCGCACCACCTTCGAGGACGTGGCGGGCATCGACGAGGTCGAGGGCGAGCTCAACGACGTCGTCGACTTCCTCAAGAACCCGCAGCAGTACCGGGACATGGGCGCCCGCATGCCCCGGGGCGTCCTGCTGTCGGGACCGCCGGGAACCGGCAAGACCCTGCTCGCCCGGGCGGTCGCGGGCGAGGCCGGGGTGCCGTTCTTCTCGGCCTCCGCCTCCGAGTTCATCGAGATGATCGTCGGAGTCGGCGCCTCGCGGGTCCGCGAACTCTTCACCGAGGCGCGCAAGGTGGCCCCCGCGATCATCTTCATCGACGAGATCGACACCATCGGCCGGGCCCGGGGCGCGGGTGCGGGCATGGGCGGCCACGACGAACGCGAACAGACCCTGAACCAGATCCTCACCGAGATGGACGGCTTCACGGGCTCGGAGGGCGTCGTCGTCCTGGCCGCCACCAACCGGGCGGACGTCCTGGACCCGGCCCTGACCCGGCCGGGCCGGTTCGACCGCACGGTCGTCGTCTCCCCGCCCGACCGCGGCGGCCGCGAGGCCATCCTGCGCATCCACACCCGTGAGATCCCCCTCGCCGAGGACGTGGACCTGGCCCAGGTGGCCCGCAGCACCCCCGGCATGACCGGCGCCGAACTGGCCAACCTGGCCAACGAGGCAGCGCTGCTGGCCGTCAAGCGCGGGCAGCGGGCGGTCACCCGGGCCGACCTGTCCGACGCCCTGGAGAAGGTCCAGCTGGGCGCGGAGCGGTCACTGGTCATGCCGGAGGAGGAGCGCCGCCGTACGGCCTACCACGAGAGCGGGCACGCCCTCCTGGGGATGCTCCAGCCCGGCGCCGATCCGGTCCGCAAGATCACGATCGTGCCGCGGGGCCGCGCGCTCGGCGTGACCCTGTCGACCCCGGACGCCGACCGCTACGCCTACACGGAGCAGTACCTCCAGGGCCGCATCATCGGCGCCCTCGGCGGCATGGCGGCCGAACACGTGGTCTACGACGTCATCACCACGGGCTCCGAGAGCGACCTCGAACAGGTCACCGCCATCGCCCGGGGGATGGTCGGCCGCTGGGGCATGAGCGAACGCGTCGGCCGCCTCACCGCCATCCCGTCCGACGGGCAGAGCCCGTACGGCCTGTCCGCCGCCCCCGCCACCCTCGACGCGGTGGACCACGAGATGCGGCGCGTCGTGGACGACTGCTACGTGGAGGCCTGCCGCCTCCTGCGCCAGCACCGCCCGCAGCTCGACGCCCTCGCCGAGGCCCTCCTCGCGGCCGAGACCCTCGACGAGGCAGCCGCCTACGCCGCCGCCGGGATCCCCCGGCTGACCAAGGGCCACGAGAAGGACTGAACCGGGCCGGGGCCGACCGCCCCGGCCCCCTTACGCCACCCGGGCGATCACGTACCGGAAGATGTTCGGCAGCCAGACGGCCCCGTCGGGCCGCTCGTACGGGTGAAGGGCCTCCGCCAGCTCCTTCTCCGCCACGGCGGGGTCGGCCGCCCCGAAGGCCGCGCCGCCGGCGGCTCCGGCCGAGCCGCCGCACGCACCGGAGTACAGCCCGGTCGACAGCAGCCCGCGCACCGCGCTGTCCACGTCGGCGTACCCGAACGGGCAGAAGACCCGGCCCGACCCGTCCGGCCGCAGCCCGGCCCGCTCCACGAGCGCGTCCAGGTCCCGCGGGGCCGGCCCGCCTCCCAGGACCGCGGGCACCGTACAGCGCTCCGCCGGGCCCCAGTCGGCCAGCACCACGGCGCCGCCGCGCCGGACCGCGGGCAGGGCCGTGGCCAGGACCGCCGGATCCGGGGCGAAGGCGAGCAGCGTGTCGTAGGCCGAGGCCGCGGCGGGCGGGGCCGCCAGTACGTCCAGCAGCCGCTCCCGGGCCAGTTCCCGCCGGGCCGGATCCGCCTCCACACCCGTGGCCACGGCTCCCCGCCCGGCCGCCAGCAGCAGGGCCAGGCCGGCCCCGCAGTCGAGGTCGAGCAGCCGGTCTCCCGGCCCGACCTCCAGCCGGTCGTAGACCGCTTCGTACAGCGGTACCAGCATCCGTTCCTGGATCTCCGCCCAGTCCCGGGCGACGAGCGTCGCCGTCGGCGTCGGTGTCATCGAAAGAGCGCTCCTGATTCCGTCTCGCCCCCTTGCCCCCGTTGCCAGGGAACTCCCCATTCGCGCCCGCGTCCAGAGGAGTGCGCCACCCGATTCACGCTCGGTGCGCCCGGCGCCGTACCATTCGCGCCATGGCAAAGGCACCCGTTCTCACCCCCCAGGCGGAGGATTTCCCCCGCTGGTACCAGGATCTGATCAACAAGGCCGAGCTGGCCGACAACGGTCCGGTACGCGGCACCATGGTCATCCGGCCGTACGGATACGGTCTGTGGGAGCGGATGCAGCAGGAGATGGACGCGCGCATCAAGGACGCGGGCGCCCAGAACGCGTACTTCCCGCTCTTCATCCCGCAGTCTTACCTGACGAAGGAAGCCGAGCACGTCGAGGGCTTCGCCCCCGAGCTCGCGGTCGTCACGCACGGCGGCGGCAAGGAGCTGGAAGAGCCGGTCGTCGTCCGGCCCACCTCCGAGACGATCATCAACGACTACTTCTCCAAGTGGGTCCAGAGCTACCGCGACCTGCCCCTGCTCATCAACCAGTGGGCCAATGTGGTGCGCTGGGAGATGCGCCCGCGCGTGTTCCTCCGTACGAGCGAATTCCTCTGGCAGGAGGGCCACACGGCCCACGTCACGTACGAGGAAGCCCGCGACTACGCCGCCCGGATCCACCGCGACGTCTACGGCGACTTCATGACGAACGTCCTCGGCATCGACGTCGTGCTCGGCCGCAAGACCGCCAAGGAGCGCTTCGCCGGGGCCATCAACACCCTCACCCTCGAGGGCATGATGGGCGACGGCAAGGCCCTCCAGCTGGGCACGAGCCACGAGCTCGGCACCAACTTCGCCAAGGCCTTCAACACCCAGTACCTGTCCAAGGAGGGCAAGCAGGAGCTCGTCTGGCAGACCTCGTGGGGCGTCTCGACCCGCATGGTCGGCGGCCTGATCATGTCCCACGGCGACGACAACGGCCTGCGCGTCCCGCCGCGGCTGGCGCACGTCCAGGTCGTCGTCATGGCGATCAAGGGTGACGAGGCCGTGGCGAAGGTCCGCGAGCTGGGCGCACAGCTGAAGGCCGCCGGCATCCGCGTGCACGTCGACGACCGCGTGGACACGCCCTTCGGGCGCCGCGCCGTGGACTGGGAGCTCAAGGGCGTACCGGTCCGCATCGAGATCGGCCCCCGCGACCTGGAGGCCGGCACCGCGATGCTGGCGCGCCGGATCCCCGGCGGGAAGACCCCGGTGCAGATCGACGCGCTCGCCGACCTGCTGCCCAAGGTGCTCGAAGAGGACCAGGCGCAGCTGCTGCGCGAGTCCCGCGAGCGCCGTGAGGCCCGTACCACCGACGTGGCGACCATCGAGGAGGCCGGCGAGGCCGCGGTCGCCGGCGGCTGGGCCCGGATCCCGTGGGCCGACCTCGGCCCGGAGGGCGAGGCCAAGCTGGCCGAGCAGGCCGTCTCCGTACGCTGCCTGATCGCCGAGGACGGGTCGGTGCCGGAGGCGGACGACGCTCCCGGTACGCTCGCGATCGTCGCGCGCTCCTACTGAGCGAGTTCACCGGCCCCGGCGTGCGGCACCGACCGCGCGCCGGGGCCGATGCATGCCGGTCGACGTTACGTACCGACTCCTCCTGAGATCGGCGCACCCGTCCTCGTCCGGACGCATCAGACTGAACTGACTGGTACGTGCAAAAAATTTGGAATGGCCCGGAATCGGAACACCGGGGCCCCTCGGCTCGTTGTCACGACGTGAGCACGACACCACCTGTTCTCGCCGCAGAGCTGGCGCAGGCGTGGGCCGATATTCAGCGGTACCACCCCGAGCTGCCTGACCTTGCCGCGCCCGAGTCCCTGATCGGAGAGTCCTCGTCCGCCTGCGGCGCCGAGCTCTCCTTCGAGCGACTGCTGCACGAGGCAGTCCACGGCATCGCCGCCGCCCGCGGAGTCCGCGACACCTCGCGCGCCGGCCGCTACCACAACCGCAGATTCCTCGCGATCGCCGAGGAGATGGGGCTGAACCACTCCGAGGATCCGCACGCCAGCAGCGGCTTCTCGCTGGTCACGCTCAATCCCGAGGCGAAGAAGCGCTACCGCCCCACCATGGAGCGGCTGCAGCGCGCCCTGAAGGCGCACACGGCCGCGACGGCCGCCGACACCAAGCGCAGCTTCCGCGGACCGGCCGCCCGGCACGGTTCCTCCGGCGGCGGCGTACGCGTGAAGGCGGTCTGCGACTGCGGGCGCAACGTACGGGTGGTCCCCTCCGTGCTGGCCCAGGCGCCGATCGTGTGCGGGGGCTGCATGAAGCCCTTCCGCATCCCCGAGGTGACCGTCGCGGCAGCCTCCTGACCGTCCGGCCCCACCACCCCCGGAGCCCGGACCGCCCGGGCCACCCCCACCGGGGGCCGCGGCCGGGCCTCGCGCCGCCGGCGGACCGACCCGCCCGGCTGAGCGCGCCGCGGGCGTATGGCACAATGGCTAGCTGTACTCGACAGTCGCATAGGACCCCTCTCTCCTCCGGCTGACGCGTCCATCGGGCATCCGAGTACCGCAACCCCACGTGGCATCTCATGTGCCCAACCACGTCAAGTTCAGGAGACACCACTCCAGTGGCAGTCAAGATCAAGCTCAAGCGCCTCGGCAAGATTCGCCAGCCGCACTACCGCATCGTCGTCGCCGACGCCCGTACCCGTCGGGACGGTCGCGCGATCGAAGAGATCGGTATCTACCACCCGACCTACAACCCGTCGCGCATCGAGGTCAACGCCGAGCGTGCGCAGTACTGGCTGTCGGTCGGCGCCCAGCCCACCGAGGCCGTGCTCGCCATCCTGAAGCTGACCGGTGACTGGCAGGCCCACAAGGGCCTCCCCGCCCCCGCGCCGCTGCTCCAGCCGGTGACGAAGGAAGACAAGCGTCGTACCTTCGACGAGTTCGCCAAGGCCCTCGAGGGTGGCGACGCCAAGGGCGAGGCCATCACGCAGAAGGCGAAGAAGGCCGACAAGAAGGCGGACGAGGCTGAGGCCGCCGCCGAGTCGACCGAGGCCTGAGCATGCTCGAGGAGGCTCTTGAGCACCTCGTGAAGGGCATTGTGGACAACCCCGACGAAGTGCAGGTCGCCTCGCGCAACCTGCGCCGCGGGCAGGTGCTCGAGGTCCGGGTCCACCCCGACGACCTCGGCAAGGTGATCGGCCGCAACGGCCGCACCGCACGTGCTCTGCGTACCGTCGTGGGCGCCATCGGCGGCCGGGGGATCCGCGTCGACCTCGTCGACGTGGACCAGGTCCGCTGAGAAATTGAAGTACCGGCACGGGCCGGGGAGGGCGTTCGTCGCCCACCCCGGCCCGAGTCGTTTCTGCCCGCGGGCAGAGCAACCATGGATCGTGAACGCACGACGGAGAGGCGCCACCCGCGAGAGCGGCGGCGGTTCCCGGCCGCTAGAAGGGCAGAGACACACAGTGCAGCTGGTAGTCGCGCGGATCGGCCGCGCCCACGGCATCAAGGGTGAGGTCACCGTAGAGGTGCGCACGGACGAGCCGGAACTGCGGCTCGGTCCCGGCGCCGTGCTCCGGACCGAGCCCGAGTCGGCGGGCCCGCTGACCATCGAGACGGGCCGGGTCCACAGCGGACGGCTGCTGCTGCGCTTCGCGGGGGTCAAGGACCGCACCGGCGCCGAGGCGCTGCGCAACATCCTGCTGATCGCGGAGGTGGACCCGACGGAGCTGCCCGAGGAGCCCGACGAGTACTACGACCACCAGCTGATGGACCTGGACGTGGTCCTCGCCGACGGCACCGAGATCGGCCGGATCACCGAGATCTCCCACCTGCCCTCGCAGGACCTCTTCATCGTCGAGCGGCCCGACGGCTCCGAGGTGATGATCCCCTTCGTGGAGGAGATCGTCGCCGAGATCGACCTGGAGGAGCAGCGCTGCGTCATCACGCCGCCGCCCGGGCTGATCGACGAGCGCGAAGCGGTCATCGACTCGACCCGTGACGAGGACTCCGGGGACCGGGCCTGATGCGTCTCGACGTCGTCACGATCTTCCCCGAGTACCTGGAGCCGCTGAACGTCTCCCTGGTCGGCAAGGCCCGCGCCCGCGGCCGGCTCGACGTGCACGTCCACGACCTGCGGGACTGGACGTACGACCGGCACAACACGGTCGACGACACCCCGTACGGCGGCGGTCCCGGCATGGTCATGAAGACCGAGCCGTGGGGCGAGGCCCTGGACGCGGCACTGGCCGACGGGTACGAGAAGGGCGCGCGCGGACCCGTGATGGTCGTGCCCACGCCCAGCGGCCGCCCCTTCACCCAGGAGCTGGCCGCCGAACTCTCCGAGCGGCCGTGGCTGATCTTCGCGCCGGCCCGGTACGAGGGCATCGACCGCCGCGTCATGGACGAGTACGCCACGCGGATGCCGGTGTACGAGGTCTCCATCGGCGACTACGTCCTGGCCGGCGGCGAAGCAGCCGTCCTGGTCGTGACCGAGGCCGTGGCCCGGCTGCTGCCCGGGGTGCTGGGGAACGCCGAATCGCACCGCGACGACTCCTTCGCGCCGGGCGGGATGGCCGACCTGCTGGAGGGCCCGGTCTACACGAAGCCGCCGCTGTGGCGCGGCCGCGACATCCCCGAGGTGCTGCTCAGCGGCCACCACGGCAAGATCGCCCGCTGGCGCCGCGACGAGGCGTTCCGGCGGACCGCGCAGAACCGCCCGGACCTGATCGAGCGCTGCGAGGCCTCCGCCTTCGACAAGAAGGACCGCGAGATCCTCTCCGTCCTGGGCTGGAAGCCGTCGCCCGACGGTCGATTTTGGCGCAGGCCGGAGGTCGTGGAAGAATAGGCGGCTGCTGTACGCCCGCGAGCGCCCCTGCCACAGGGGGACCGTCGCCCGCAGGGTGGAACAGCTCCCGAATTCTCTACGGAAACCCGCCCGGCGGCCTGTGGCGTCGTGCGAAGAAAGCAGACGAAGAACATGTCTCACCTGCTCGATGGCGTCAACGCCGCCGCGCTCCGCTCGGACGTCCCGGCCTTCCGCCCGGGTGACACGGTCAACGTGCACGTCCGCGTGATCGAGGGCAACCGCTCCCGTATCCAGCAGTTCAAGGGTGTCGTCATCCGCCGTCAGGGCGCGGGCGTCTCCGAGACCTTCACGGTTCGCAAGGTCTCCTTCAGCGTCGGCGTGGAGCGTACCTTCCCGGTGCACTCCCCGATCTTCGAGAAGATCGAGCTCGTCACCCGCGGTGACGTGCGCCGCGCGAAGCTGTACTACCTCCGTGAGCTCCGCGGCAAGGCCGCGAAGATCAAGGAGAAGCGCGACAACTGAGGTCCCCTCCGGGGTCCCGGGGCGGCCGGATAGGCTCGCTCCCGATGGACACCGAAGCACCTCACACGCAGCGCGGCCACTCTTCCCCCGACGAGGGGGAGGGGCGGCCGCGTTCTGCGTTCTCCGTCCGGCGCCGACGGCGTCCGGCCGAGCGGCCGGGCGGCCTGCGGCGGGCGGGTGTGCTCGGCGTGCTCTGCACCGTCTTCCTGCTGCTGTTCAGCAACTTCGTCGTGCAGCCCTTCCTGATCCCGAGCCGGTCCATGGAGCCGGCGCTCCAGGTCGGCGACCGGGTGCTGGTCAACAAGCTGGCGTACCGTTTCGGCGATCAGCCGCGCCGCGGTGACATGGTGGTCTTCGACGGCAGCGGCTCCTTCGTACGGGAGCGCGCGGACCGCGGCCCGGTCGGCGACGCCCTGCGGGGCGCGGCCTCGGCACTGGGGCTGGCGGAGCCCTCCGACACCGACTTCGTGAAGCGGGTCGTGGGCGTCGGCGGCGACGACGTGGTCTGCTGCGACGCGGGCGGCCGGATCGAGGTCAACGGCGTGGCGCTGGACGAGCCGTACCTGTATCCCGGGGACGCACCCTCGAAGGTGCCCTTCCGAATCGTCGTACCCCTTGGGACCCTGTGGGTCATGGGTGATCATCGTTCCCAGTCCCGGGACTCACGGGACCACCTGGGAGAACCGGGCGGGGGGATGGTGCCGGTGGAGAAGGTGATCGGGCGGGCCGACTGGATCGGCTGGCCGGTCTCGCGCTGGGGTTCGGCCGGCGGCGGGCGTGGGTAGCCGGGGCCGGCCGCGGGGGGCGAGGGAACCGGAGCCGGAGCCCGAACCGGAACAGGTCCCGGTGGTGGAGGGCGGCCGGGCGGAGCGCAGACGGACCGCGCGCCGGGTGCGGCGGCGCCGCCGCACCCGGCGGGTCGGCGAGGTCCCGCTGCTGGTGGTCGTGGCGCTGTGCATCGCCCTGGTCCTCAAGACCTTCCTGGTCCAGGCGTTCTTCATCCCGTCCGGCTCGATGGAGCAGACCATCCGGATCGGCGACCGCGTCCTGGTGGACAAGCTGACCCCGTGGTTCGGCTCCCCGGTCGAGCGCGGCGACGTCGTCGTGTTCAAGGACCCGGGCGGCTGGCTCAGGGGCGAGAGCGCCCGCCCTGCCCCGGACCCGGTCGGCGTCAAACAGGTCAAGCAGGCGCTGACCTTCATCGGCCTGCTGCCCTCGGCGGACGAGCAGGACCTGATCAAGCGCGTCATCGGGGTCGGCGGGGACACCGTCAAGTGCTGCGACGCCAAGGGCCGGGTCACGGTCAACGGCGCGGCGCTCGACGAGCCGTACGTGAACCCGGGCAACGCCCCCTCCGAGATCCGCTTCGAGGTGCGGGTGCCGGCCGGGCGGATCTTCGTGATGGGCGACCACCGGGCGAACTCCGCGGATTCCCGTTACCACCTCGACGAGCCCTTCGAGGGGACGATCGACGAGGACGAGGTCGTGGGCGAGGCCGTGGTGATCGCGTGGCCCTTCGGGCACTGGCGGCGCCTGGAGACCCCCGACACCTTCCGCATGGTCCCCGACCAGGCACGGCAGGAGCGGCGGGGCGCTGCACGGTCCGAGGCACGCGGGCGGCGGAGGCGCGGCGGGGGCGTCCCGTTCGCATAGTGTGTCCTGGGTCTCCCGCGCCTTAGGGAACTCCCGCTCGTTAAGGGAGGGGAGGGCCCGTGTCCGGTCGGAGCGGGCGGCGATCTCGATTGAGGAGTGGATGTGGGGGATGTGGCGGTGGGCGCACGATCCGGACGCGACGAGGGCGAGGAGCGGCCGGACGACGATGCCGTCGAGCGCGAGGCCGAGGAGGACGGTGCCAAGGCCCACGCGCACCGGTCCTTCTGGAAGGAGCTCCCGCTCCTCATCGGTATCGCCCTGCTGCTGGCCCTGCTGATCAAGACCTTCCTGGTCCAGGCGTTCTCCATCCCGTCCGACTCGATGCAGAACACCCTGCAGCGGGGGGACCGGGTGCTGGTGGACAAGCTGACCCCGTGGTTCGGATCCGAACCCGAGCGGGGCGAGGTCGTCGTCTTCCACGACCCCGCGAACTGGCTGTCCGGGGAGCCCACTCCCGAGCCGAACCTCTTCCAGAAGGCGCTCAGCAAGATCGGCCTGATGCCGTCGGCCGACGAGAAGGACCTGATCAAGCGGACCATCGCGATCGGCGGGGACACGGTCGAGTGCAAGAAGGGGGGACCGGTCGTCGTCAACGGCAAGGAGCTGGACGAGCCCTACGTCTTCCCCGGGAACACCCCGTGCGACGACAAGCCCTTCGGTCCCATCACCGTGCCCCAGGGCAAGATCTGGGTCATGGGTGACCACCGGCAGAACTCCCAGGACTCCCGCTTTCACATGGAGGACCTCACCCAGGGCTTCGTCCCCGTCGACAAGGTCGTCGGACGGGCCGTGGTCGTGGCGTGGCCGCTGACCCGCTGGTCCACCCTGCCGGTCCCGGACACCTTCGACCAGCCGGGCATCGGCAAGCAGGCAGGGGCCACCGCCCTCGGCCTCGACGCCTCCGGGCCGGCGCCGGCCGGGCTCGGTCCGGCCGCGCTGGGGCTCACCGGCGCGGTTCCGCTCGTGCTGTGGCGCCGGCAGAGGCTGACCCGCGGGCGTACCGCCGGGTAGGGTGCCGCCCAGGTCGACGATCTCCGAGGTGTGGGGGCGCTGGGATGGGCGGGACACAAGCAATACGCAGTGGCAGGGACGGCCACGGCGGTCTCGGCGACGTGCTGTCGGGGATCGCCGTGGCCGTCGGCTTCGCGCTCTTCCTCGGCGGTTTCGTGTGGGCGGCGTTCCTCTACCAGCCCTACACGGTGCCGACCGACTCGATGATGCCCGGCGTGCGCCCCGGTGACCGGGTGCTGGCACAGCGCATCGACGGCGACGAGGTGCGCCGCGGGGACGTGGTCATCTTTACTGATTCCATGTGGAGCGATTCGCCCATGGTCAAGCGGGTCGTCGGCATCGGCGGCGACACCGTGAAGAGCACCGGCGCGGCCGGCGCGCTGACGGTGAACGGCGTGCCGCTGGACGAGCCCTTCATCGACGCCACCCAGCCCGGTACGGGCCTGCCCACCCCGGCCGGGGAGCCCCCGGCGCCTGGCAGCCCCTTCGAGGTGACGGTGCCCGAGGGGAACCTCTTCCTGCTGGGGGACCGGCGGGGCGCCTCGCTCGACTCCCGCGCCCACCTGCAGGAAGCCGGCCAGGGAACCGTGCCCCGCACCGCCGTCAGCGCCCGCGTCGACGCCCGGGCGTGGCCCTCCATGCGGATGCTGGAGCGGCCGCAGACGTACGCCGCGCTGCCCGGCGGGATCTCGCAGCCCGGCCCGCTGCGCCTCCAGGTGGTGATGGTGGTGGCCGGAGCCGCCCTCGTGCTGCTCGGAGCCGCGTACGGGCCGCTCGTACGGGTCCTGGGGCGGGGGAAGCGGCGGGAGCGGGCCGGTGCCCGCTGACCGGGCCGGCGCGACGGCGCCCGGGCCCGCGGGACCGCCGAGCGTGCGGAAGGTGTCCCGGGTGATCCTGCTGGACCCCGCGGACCGGATCCTGCTGCTGCACGGCTTCGAGCCGGCCGACCCCGCGGACGACTGGTGGTTCACCCCCGGCGGGGGCCTGGAGGGCGGCGAGAGCCGGGAGCAGGCAGCGCTGCGGGAACTCGCCGAGGAAGTGGGGATCAGGGACGTCGAGCTCGGGCCGGTGCTGTGGCGCCGGTACTGCTCCTTCCCCTTCGACGGGCGGCGCTGGGAACAGGACGAGTGGTACTTCCTCGCCCGTACCGCCCGGACGGTGACGGATATGAGCGGGCTCACGGAGCTGGAGCGGCGCAGCGTCACCGGAGCCAGGTGGTGGACCTCCGAGGAACTTCTCGCGGCCCATGAGACGGTGTACCCGACCAGACTCGCCGAGCTGCTGCGCACGCTGCTCGACGACGGCCCTCCGGGTACGCCGGTGGTCCTGGCCCCGGACATCGTCCAGGGGCGCGGGGGCCTGGCGCACAATAGGGGGACGCACGGCTGAAGGGGAACATGCCATGAGTGCCGAGGACCTCGAAAAGTACGAGACCGAGATGGAGCTGAAGCTCTATCGGGAGTACCGCGACGTCGTCGGGCTGTTCAAGTACGTGATCGAGACCGAACGCCGTTTCTACCTCACCAACGACTACGAGATGCAGGTGCACTCGGTGCAGGGGGAGGTCTTCTTCGAGGTCTCGATGGCAGATGCCTGGGTCTGGGACATGTACCGGCCGGCCCGCTTCGTGAAGCAGGTCCGCGTGCTGACCTTCAAGGACGTGAACATCGAGGAGCTCAACAAGAGCGACCTGGAACTGCCCGGCAGCTGAGGTCCGGCCCCCTCAGGGTGACGGGGTCGTCCACAACGGCGGAGTTGTCCACCAAGATCCACAGGGTGGGCGGGGGTGCGCGATCGTCGGTGCCGGAGGTGGTGCCCGATGAACGCGAAGGGCGTGGCACAGCAGGCATTGGGGCGGTACGGCGAGGAACTCGCGGTCCGGCGGCTGACCGAGGCCGGGATGACCGTGATCGCCAGGAACTGGCGGTGCCGCAGCGGGGAGATCGACATCGTCGCGCGCGACGGTGACGCCCTCGTCGTGTGCGAGGTCAAGACCCGGCGGGAAGGCCCGTTCGAACACCCGATGGCCGCCGTACGGCCGGGGAAGGCCGAGCGGCTGCGCCGGCTCGCCGGGCGCTGGCTCGCCGACCACGGCGGACCGCCCCGCGGCGGGGTGCGGATCGACCTCGTCGGCGTCGTGCTGCCCCGGCGCGGTGCGCCCGTGGTGGAACACGTCAGGGGCGTGGCCTGATGGGGTTCGCACGGGCCTGTTCGGTGGCCCTGGCGGGCGTCGACGGGGTGGTCGTGGAGGTCCAGGCCGACCTCGAACCGGGGGTCGCGGCCTTCACCCTGGTGGGGCTGCCCGACAAGACCCTGGTCGAGAGCCGGGACCGGGTGCGGGCCGCCGTAGTCAACTCGGGGGCGGCCTGGCCGCAGAAGAAGCTCACGGTCGGACTCAGCCCGGCCTCCGTACCGAAGTCGGGGGCCGGCTTCGACCTGGCCGTCGCGGCAGCCGTGCTCGGCGCCGCCGAGGTGATCGACCCCGGCGTCATCGCGGAACTCGTGCTCGTCGGGGAGCTGGGGCTCGACGGCCGGGTGCGTCCCGTCCGCGGGATCCTGCCGGCGGTGCTCGCCGCGTCGGAGGCCGGGTACCGGCAGGTCGTGGTGCCGCAGCAGTGCGCCGCCGAGGCCATGCTCGTCCCCGGCGTCTCGGTGCTCGGCGTCCGCAGCCTGCGCCAGCTGATCGCCGTGCTCACGGACGGGGAGGTGCCCGAGGAGGATCCGCCCGGCGTCCCCGGCCGGCCGGACCCGATACTGGCAGGCCTGCTGCTCCCGGGGGCGGGGCCGGGAGCGGGCCTCACCGGCGCCGGCGGATGGGACGCACCGGACCTCGCCGACGTCGCGGGACAGCGGGCCGCTCGGCGCAGCCTGGAGGTCGCCGCGGCCGGAGGCCACCACCTCCTGCTCAGCGGCCCGCCCGGCGCGGGCAAGACGCTGCTCGCCGAGCGGCTGCCCGGCATCATGCCGCCGCTCACCCGGCAGGAGTCGCTGGAGGTGACCGCCGTCCACTCCGTCGCGGGGATCCTGCCGCCGGGGGAGCCGCTGGTCACCGTCCCGCCGTACTGCGCTCCGCACCATTCGGCGACCATGCAGGCCCTGGTCGGGGGCGGCAGCGGACTCCCGAGGCCCGGCGCCGTCTCGCTGGCCCACAAGGGGGTGCTCTTCCTCGACGAGGCCCCGGAGTTCCGGCCCCAGGTGCTCGACGCCCTGAGACAGCCCCTCGAATCGGGGCAGATCGTGCTGGCCCGGGCCGCCGGCGTGGTGCGGCTGCCCGCCCGGTTCCTGATGGTGCTGGCGGCCAACCCCTGCCCCTGCGGGCGGTACAGCCGGCACGGTGCGGGCTGCGACTGCGCGCCCTCGTCGATCAGGCGCTACCAGGCGCGGCTGTCCGGCCCCCTGCTGGACCGGGTGGACCTGCGCATCGAGGTGGAGCCGGTCAGCCGTTGCGACCTGCTCGGCGACGGCGCCCGCGGCGAGGACAGTGCCACCGTCGGCGCCCGGGTGGTGGAGGCCAGGGCGCGTGCCGCCCGGCGCTTCGCCGACACCCCGTGGCGCATCAACAGCGAGGTGCCCGGGCGGGAGTTGCGCACCCGGTGGCAGCCCGCGCCCGGAGCGCTGGGCCAGGCCGAGCGCGATCTGGAGCGGGGCCTGCTCACCGCGCGCGGACTGGACCGGGTGCTGCGGGTCGCCTGGACGGTGGCCGACCTGGGCGGCAGGGACCGCCCCGGGCCGCTCGACGTGGCCGTGGCGCTGGAGCTGCGTACCGGGATCCCGCGCGGTGTACCGCTCCTGACGGGGCAGAGGCCGTGACCGGGGAGGTGGCGGCGCGGGCGGCCCTGACCCGGGTGCTGGAGCCGGGGGACGAGCACGGAGGGCGCTGGCTGCGGGAGTTGGGCGCCGTGGAACTGATGGGGCGGCTGACCGGAGGCGGGACGGAGCCGGCGGCCTTGACGGGGGTGGGCCCGGAGCGGCTGGCCGGATACCGCCGACGGGCGGCGCGGGCCGACCCCGGGCGGGACCTGGCGGCGGCCGCCGAGGCCCAAGTGCGGTTCGTCGTACCCGGGACGCCGGACTGGCCGACGCAGCTCGACGACCTCGGCGACGCCCGCCCGGTCGGCCTGTGGCTGCGGGGCGCGGCGGACCTGCGGGCCTGGGCGCTGCGTTCGGTGGCCCTCGTGGGCGCCCGGGCCTGCACGCCGTACGGGGCACACATGGCCCAGAGCCTGGCCGGCGGGCTGGCCGAGCGCGGCTGGGTGGTGGTCTCCGGGGCGGCGTACGGGATCGACGGCGCGGCCCACCGGGGCGCCCTGGCCTCGGGCGGTGCCACCGTGGCGGTGCTCGCCTGCGGGGTGGACGTCGCCTACCCGCGCGGCCACGCCGGACTCCTCGGGCGGATCGCGGGCCAGGGACTGGTCCTGGGCGAGCTGCCGCCGGGCAGCCATCCGACGCCGAGCCGCTTCGTCCTGCGCAACCGGGTCATCGCCGCCCTCACCCGGGGCACGGTCGTGGTGGAGGCCGCCCACCGCAGCGGATCCCTCGTCACCGCCCGGAGGGCGCAGGGCCTCGGCCGGATCACCATGGGCGTCCCCGGGCCCGCCACCAGCGCGCTCTCGGCCGGGGTGCACGAACTGCTGCGGGGCGAGGCCTTCCTGGTGTCCGACGCGGCGGAGGTGGTGGAGCTGGTGGGCGGCATGGGCGAGCTGGCTCCCGAGCGGCGTGGGCCGGTACTGCCCAGGGACCTGCTCCGCCCGGCCACCGCCCGCGTGCTCGAAGCGCTCCCCGCCGGGCGCCCCGCCCAACTCGACGCGGTGGCACTTGCCTCCGGCATCGGCGTCGATGAAGTCATCGGCAGACTGTACGAACTTCACTCTCTGGGGTTCGTCGAACGGCAGGGCGACGGCTGGCAGTTGAGCAGGCAACGGCCCGGTGGGAGCACGCAAACCGGAGGCTCCCGGCGAGGCGGTCGTTGACCTGGGGCGTTCCGGTGAAAGAGTGAAACCGATGAGAGACGCGGTCTTCCCGGTGGCAGTCGCCGGGACCGAGCGCCAGGCGCCGGTCCCGGGTCGCCCGCGCGAGTCGGGACGCCCCTGCGCCCCCGCGCGATCCCGTACTCTTCGCGCACCGCGACACTTCCGTCACGCTACGCTCCCAAGGAATCCGGCTCCGGCAAAGGCGAAGCATGCCCCAGCACACCTCAGGGTCTGACCGCGCTGCGGTGCCCCCCGCCGCCCGTGGCAGTGTGCGGTCCACCGCGCCCTCGTCCCTGGAGGTGCTGTGGCGCTCGTACAAGGAGTCGGGTGACGAGCGGCTGCGGGAGCAGCTGATCCTGCACTACTCGCCGCTGGTGAAGTACGTGGCGGGCCGGGTCAGCGTAGGTCTGCCGCCCAACGTGGAGCAGGCCGACTTCGTCTCCTCCGGGGTCTTCGGGCTGATCGACGCCATCGAGAAGTTCGACATCGACCGCTCCATCAAGTTCGAGACGTACGCGATCACCCGCATCCGCGGCGCGATGATCGACGAGCTGCGGGCACTGGACTGGATCCCGCGCTCCGTCCGGCAGAAGGCGCGGGCGGTGGAGCGGGCCTACGCCACGCTGGAGGCCCAGCTGCGCCGCACCCCCACCGAGGGCGAGGTCGCCGGCGAGATGGGGATCGGCGTGGAGGACCTGCACGCCGTCTTCAGCCAGTTGTCGCTGGCGAACGTGGTGGCCCTGGAGGAGCTGCTGCACGGCGGCGGGGAAGGCGGCGACCGCCTCTCGCTGCTGGACACCCTGGAGGACACCGCGGCCGACAACCCGGTTGAGGTCGCGGAGGACCGGGAGCTGCGGCGTCTGCTGGCGCGGGCCATCAACACCCTGCCCGAGCGGGAGAAGACGGTGGTCACCCTCTACTACTACGAGGGCCTCACGCTGGCCGAGATCGGCAACGTGCTGGGCGTCACCGAGAGCCGGGTCAGCCAGATCCACACCAAGTCGGTCCTCCAACTCCGGGCCAAGCTGGCGGATGTCGGGCGGTGAGCTTGCGGTACCTCCGTAGAGTGGATGCGTGCCCAGGATTCGAGCGGCCTCCGTGGCCGAGCACCGGTCGATGCAGCGCGGCGCCCTCTTGGACGCTGCGCGTTCCCTGTTGTCCGAAGGCGGGACGGAGGCGCTGACCTTCCCCGCCCTCGCGGAGCGGACCGGGCTCGCCCGATCCTCCGTGTACGAGTACTTCCGGTCCCGCGCGGCCGTGGTCGAAGAGCTGTGCGCGGTGGACTTCCCCGTGTGGGCCGCCGAGATCGAGGCGGCCATGGAAGAGGCCGACTCGCCCGAGGGCAAGATCGAGGCCTACGTGCGCAGCCAGCTGGGGCTGGTCGGGGACCGCCGCCACCGCGCGGTGGTGGCGATCTCGGCCAGTGAGTTGGACGCGGGGGCCCGGGAGAAGATCCGCGCGGCTCACGGAGGCCTCGTGGCGATGATCGTCGAGGCTCTCGGCGCCCTGGGGCAGCAGGAGCCGAAGCTGGCCGCGATGCTGCTCCAGGGTGTCGTCGACGCGGCGGTCCGGCGGATCGAGCTCGGCGCGGCCGAGGACCCGGGCGTGGTGACGGACGCCGCCGTCGCGATGGCCCTGCGGGGCGTCCGGGGCTGACCTGCCGGGGACGCGCCCCGCGCCGCCCCGCGTCTCAGCCTCCGCCCGGCGGGGCGGGAGGAACCGGCAGGAGCCGGGGGGCCGGGGGCGGGAGGAGGCCGAGCGGGTTGAGGTAGGTCTCGCCCTCCAGCAGCCCCCAGTGCAGACACGGGGCCGGACAGTGCGAGCCCTCCGTGAGGACCGCGACCACCTGGCCCGCCGTGACCGCCTCGCCCTCCGAGACCAGCGGGCGGACCGGCTCGTACGTCGTGCGCAGCCCGTTCGGCAGCGCGATCGACAGGACCCCCCGTCCGGCCACCTGCCCGGCGTGGTGCACCCGGCCCGCGGCGACCGCGCGCAGCTCCGCCCCCACCGGGGCGGACAGGTCCACGCCGCGGTGCCCGGCGGCGTACGGGGTCGGGGGCGGGTCCCACCAGCGGGCCACGACCAGGGGCGCGGGCAGCGGGCGGACCCCCGGCAGGCCCGGGGCCGCCTGGGCCAGGAGCAGCAGCAGGCTGAGCAGCAGTGTCGTCATGGACCCAGGGTGGCGCGGGCCGGGCGGGCGGCGGCCGGGCCTGTGGACGGGCCGGGCGGTGTGGACAAGTGCGTCACCCGGCATACCAACCGGTCCCGTACACTTCTTGTGGCGATCCGGGTCACCGGGTCGACTTCGCACGCCCCAGCACCAGCCCGAAAGGGCCAGGTGAAAGCGTCTCTCGGTCCCTCATGGGGCAGGACGCGGCCGGGGCGTCAGGAACCAAACCGAGAAACCAAGGAGATGGCCATGGCCGTCGTCACGATGCGGGAGCTGCTGGAAAGCGGCGTCCACTTCGGTCACCAGACCCGCCGTTGGAACCCGAAGATGAAGCGCTTCATCTTCACGGAGCGCAACGGCATCTACATCATCGACCTCCTGCAGTCGCTGTCGTACATCGACCGCGCCTACGAGTTCGTGAAGGAGACCGTCGCGCACGGCGGCTCCGTCATGTTCGTCGGTACCAAGAAGCAGGCGCAGGAGGCCATCGCCGAGCAGGCGACGCGCGTCGGCATGCCGTACGTCAACCAGCGCTGGCTGGGTGGCATGCTCACCAACTTCTCCACCGTCTACAAGCGCCTCCAGCGTCTGAAGGAGCTTGAGGCGATCGACTTCGAGGACGTCGCCGCCTCGGGTCTCACCAAGAAGGAGCTCCTGGTCCTCTCCCGCGAGAAGACCAAGCTGGAGAAGACCCTCGGTGGTATCCGCGAGATGTCGAAGGTCCCCAGCGCCGTCTGGATCGTCGACACCAAGAAGGAGCACATCGCCGTCGGTGAGGCGCGCAAGCTCCACATCCCGGTCGTCGCCATCCTCGACACCAACTGCGACCCCGACGAGGTCGACTACAAGATCCCGGGCAACGACGACGCGATCCGCTCCGTCACCCTGCTCACCCGCGTGATCGCCGACGCCGTCGCCGAGGGCCTCATCGCCCGTTCCGGCGCTGCGACCGGTGACTCGAAGCCGGGCGAGAAGGCCGCCGCCGAGCCGCTCGCCGAGTGGGAGCGCGACCTGCTCGAGGGCGACAAGAAGGCCGACGACGCCGCTGAGGCCGCTCCGGCCGAGGCCGCCGCCGAGACCGTCGAGGCCCCGGCCGCCGACGCCACCGAGGCCCCGGCCGCCGAGGCGACCGAGGCCCCGGCCGCCGACGCCGAGCAGGCCTGACCCACTACGAGCGCCCGGCGTTCACGCGCCGGGCACTCGCAGCACGGACGATGACGGCGGGGGAGCCGCGCCACAAGCGCGGCGCCTCCGCCGTTCACCCGTAGATCTACGACTTCGAGAGAGAATCACAGACTCATGGCGAACTACACCGCCGCTGACGTCAAGAAGCTCCGCGAGCTCACCGGCGCCGGCATGCTGGACTGCAAGAACGCGCTCGTGGACGCCGACGGTGACGTCGAGAAGGCTCAGGAAGCGCTCCGCATCAAGGGTCAGAAGGGCGTCGCCAAGCGCGAGGGCCGTTCTGCCGAGAACGGTGCCGTGGTCTCCCTCATCGCCGACGACAACACCTCCGGTGTCCTCGTCGAGCTGAAGTGCGAGACGGACTTCGTCGCCAAGGGCGAGAAGTTCCTTGCCGTCGCCAACCAGCTGGCCGCCCACGTGGCCGCCACCTCCCCGGCAGACATCGAGGCGCTCCTCGCGTCCGAGATCGAGCCCGGCAAGACCGTCACCGCTTTCGTCGACGAGGCCAACGCCAACCTCGGCGAGAAGATCGTCCTGGACCGCTTCGCGCAGTTCACCGGCGGTTACGTGACCTCGTACATGCACCGCACGATGCCCGACCTGCCGTTCCAGATCGGCGTCCTGGTCGAGCTGGACAAGGAGAACGCGGACGTCGCCCGCGGCGTCGCGCAGCACATCGCCGCGTTCGCCCCGCAGTGGCTGTCCGCCGAGGACGTCCCGGCCGAGAAGGTCGAGTCCGAGCGTCGCATCGCCGAAGAGGTCACCCGCGCGGAGGGCAAGCCCGAGGCTGCCATCGCCAAGATCGTCGAGGGTCGCGTCAACGGCTTCTTCAAGGAGGCCACCCTCCTCGGCCAGCCGTACGCGCTGGACAACAAGAAGTCCGTCCAGAAGGTTCTGGACGAGGCCGGTGTCACCCTGAAGCGCTTCTCGCGCATCAAGGTCGGCATCTGATTCTGTCCGTACGCCACGGACGCCGGACCCCGGTAGGGTCTGAAGCAGTCGTCCGCGCTTGCGCGAGGCGACCGCAGATCTGACGAGGAGGCCATTGCCGCAGAGGGAACCGCGAGGACCCACCGGCAATGGCCTTCTTCGTATGTGCACGAGGAGATCTCCATGAATCAGGGCGTGGACCCCCACACCGCATCCGACGACAAGAGCGACCAGGACAAGAAGGGCCGCCGCTTCATGCTGAAGCTGTCGGGCGAGGCCTTCTCCGGTGGCGGAGGGCTCGGCGTCGACCCCGACGTCGTCCACGCCATCGCGCGTGAGATCGCCGCGGTGGTCCGCGACGGCGCGGAGATCGCCGTCGTGATCGGCGGCGGCAACTTCTTCCGCGGCGCCGAGCTCCAGCAGCGCGGCATGGACCGGGCCCGGTCCGACTACATGGGCATGCTCGGCACCGTGATGAACTGCCTCGCCCTCCAGGACTTCCTGGAGAAGGAGGGCATCGACTCCCGCGTGCAGACCGCGATCACCATGGGCCAGGTCGCGGAGCCGTACATCCCGCTGCGCGCCGTGCGGCACCTGGAGAAGGGCCGCGTCGTCATCTTCGGCGCCGGCATGGGCATGCCGTACTTCTCCACCGACACCACGGCCGCCCAGCGCGCCCTGGAGATCGACGCCGAGGCCCTGCTCATGGGCAAGAACGGCGTCGACGGGGTCTACGACTCCGACCCCAAGAAGAACCCCGACGCGGTGAAGTTCGACGCGCTGGAGTACGGCGAGGTCCTCTCCCGCGACCTCAAGGTCGCGGACGCCACCGCCATCACCCTCTGCCGCGACAACAAGCTGCCGATCCTCGTCTTCGAGCTGCTCGCCGCGGGCAATATCGCCCGCGCCGTCAAGGGTGAGAAGATCGGCACGCTCGTCAGCGACCAGGGCACCCGGGCCTGAGCGGTCCGCTGCCCGGCCGAGCCCTGCCCGGCTCCGCCCGTCCCGCCCGCCCGAACCATCCATTCAAGACATGCAGGAGCACGTGGTGACCGAAGAGATCCTCCTCGAGGCCGAGGAGAAGATGGAAAAGGCCGTCGTCGTCGCCAAGGAAGACTTCGCCGCGATTCGCACCGGCCGTGCGCACCCGGCGATGTTCAACAAGATCGTGGCGGACTACTACGGCGCCATCACGCCCATCAACCAGCTCGCCTCCTTCTCGGTGCCCGAGCCGCGCATGGCGATCGTGACCCCGTTCGACAAGAGCGCGCTGCGCAACATCGAGCAGGCCATCCGCGACTCCGACCTCGGCGTCAACCCGAGCAACGACGGCAGCATCATCCGGGTGACCTTCCCCGAGCTGACGCAGGACCGCCGCAAGGAGTACATCAAGGTCGCGCGCACCAAGGCCGAGGACTCCAAGGTCTCGATCCGCGCCGTCCGCCGCAAGGCCAAGGACGCCCTCGACAAGCTCGTCAAGGACAAGGAAGCCGGCGAGGACGAGGTGCGCCGCGCCGAGAAGGAGCTCGACGACACCACCGCGAAGTACGTCGCGCAGGTGGACGAGCTGCTGAAGCACAAGGAAGCCGAGCTCCTCGAAGTCTGATGAACGACTCTTCCTGGCAGCCGGAGCCGGTTCCGGCGGGTCCCGCATACGATGCGCAGGCGGGCCCGCACACTCGGCCCATGCCCATCGTGCCCGATGCCGCCGGCCGTGACTTCGACGACCGGGAAGCACGCGATCGGGGGGCCGCCGCGGACCGCGGCCCCCTCTTCCGCGACGAGACGCCGCCGCAGGAGCCCATGCCCAGCCCCCCGCCTCCGCCTGCCCCGCAGCCGCAGGACGCCCCGCCCCCGCCGCCCAGGAAGCGCGCCGGGCGGGACCTGCGGGCCGCCATAGGGGTGGGCGTCGGCCTCGGCGCGGTGATCTTCGCCTCGCTCTTCGTCGTCAAGGCGGTCTTCGTCGGCGTCGTCGTCGTCGCGGTCGTGGTGGGCCTGTGGGAGCTGACCTCCCGGCTGCACGAGAAGAAGGGCATCAAGGCCCCGCTGGTACCGCTCGCGGTCGGTGGCGCGGCCATGGTCATCGCCGGCTACGTCCGGGGGGCCGAGGGCGCCTGGGTGGCCATGGCCCTGACCGCGCTCGCGGTCCTGGTCTGGCGGATGACCGAGCCGCCCGAGAACTACCTCAAGGACGTCACGGCCGGTGTCTTCGCGGCGTTCTACGTGCCCTTCCTCGCGACCTTCGTCGCGATGCTGCTCACCGCCGACGACGGTCCGCAGCGCGTGGTCACCTTCCTCGTCCTGACCGTGGTCAGCGACACGGGGGCCTACGCGGTGGGCTGGCGCTTCGGCAAGCACAAGCTCGCACCGCGCATCAGCCCCGGGAAGACCCGCGAGGGCCTGCTCGGCGCGGTGGCCTTCGCGATGGCGGCGGGTGCGCTGTGCATGGAGTTCCTCATCGACGGCGGAGCCTGGTGGCAGGGTCTCCTGCTGGGACTCGCGGTCGCGGTCAGCGCCACGCTGGGCGACCTCGGCGAGTCGATGATCAAGCGGGACCTGGGCATCAAGGACATGGGCACCCTGCTGCCGGGCCACGGCGGCATCATGGACCGGCTGGACTCGCTGCTGCCGACCGCCCCGGTGGTGTGGCTGCTGCTGGTGGCGTTCGTCGGCACCGGCTGAGCCGTTGACCTGCGAAAAGGCGCCGTGATACGCAGGGCGGTTACTCTTGGAAGGCGCGCTGCTTCTGCGGCGCGCCTTTCGTCTTACAAGGAGTACCTGCCATGGCCCGCCCTGTTCCGGGAGAGCTCACCTTCGTCGCCCCGCGCGGAGCCAAGAAGCCGCCCCGGCACCTCGCCGACCTCACTCCCGAGGAGCGCCGCGAGGCGGTCGCCGCGATCGGCGAGAAGCCGTTCCGGGCCAAGCAGCTCTCCCAGCACTACTTCGCCCGGTACGCGCACGACCCGGCGGAGTGGACGGACATCCCCGCCGCGTCCCGCGAGAAGCTCCAGCAGGAGCTGCTGCCGGACCTGATGAACGTCGTCCGGCACATCAGCTGCGACAACGACACCACCCGCAAGACCCTGTGGAAGCTGCACGACGGCACGCTCGTCGAGTCCGTGCTGATGCGCTACCCCGACCGGGTCACCATGTGCATCTCCTCGCAGGCCGGCTGCGGGATGAACTGCCCGTTCTGTGCCACCGGCCAGGCGGGGCTGGACCGCAACCTCTCCACCGCCGAGATCGTGCACCAGATCGTGGACGGCATGCGCGCCCTGCGCGACGGCGAGGTCCCCGGTGGTCCGGCCCGGCTCTCGAACATCGTCTTCATGGGCATGGGCGAGCCGCTGGCCAACTACAAGCGCGTCGTCGGCGCCATCCGCCGCCTCACCGACCCCGAGCCGGACGGCCTGGGCCTGTCGCAGCGCGGCATCACCGTCTCCACCGTGGGCCTGGTCCCGGCCATGCTGCGCTTCGCCGACGAGGGCTTCAAGTGCCGTCTCGCCGTCTCGCTGCACGCGCCCGACGACGAGCTGCGCGACACCCTCGTACCCGTGAACACGCGGTGGAACGTCCGTGAGGTCCTGGACGCGGCGTGGGAGTACGCGGAGAAGTCCGGCCGCCGGATCTCGATCGAGTACGCGCTGATCCGCGACATCAACGACCACGCCTGGCGCGGCGACCTGCTCGGCAAGCTGCTCAAGGGCAAGCGCGTGCACGTCAACCTCATCCCGCTGAACCCGACGCCCGGTTCGAAGTGGACCGCCTCGCGGCCCGAGGACGAGAAGGCCTTCGTGGAGGCCATCGCCCGGCACGGGGTGCCCGTGACCGTACGGGACACCCGGGGCCAGGAGATCGACGGCGCGTGCGGTCAGCTGGCCGCATCGGAACGCTAGCCTCCATTTACGGCCGGTGACATTCGGCCGCGGGGTACCCTGTGGCCGAACCAATTTCATATTCCGACAGGGGAGCGCCACAGCGCTGAGAGTGCGGGACCGTCATCCGCAGACCCTCTGAACCTCGCCCCGGTCATTCGGGGTAGGAAGTTCGGTCATCACTCAAGCTGTTGCGCCCTGCCCAGGCGACCGCTCCCACCAGAGCGCCGGGCAGGGCCGCGTCTTCTCCTGGTCATCCCAGGAGGAATACACCAGTGAGCACCACCAGGAAGTTCGCGGGGGCCGCACTCGCGGCTGCCCTCGGCGTCACCACACTCAGCGCGTGCGGAGGCGGCGGGGCCACGGACAAGTCCGCGGGCGACGCCCCCGCGTCCAAGACCGTCACGCTCGTCTCCCACGACTCCTTCAACGCGACCGAGGCGGTCCTGAAGGAGTTCGAGCAGCAGAGCGGCTACACCGTCAAGGTGCTCAAGTCCGGGGACGCGGGCGCGGCGCTCAACCAGGAGATCCTCACCAAGGGCTCCCCGCGCGGCGACGTCTTCTTCGGCGTGGACAACACCCTCCTCTCGCGCGCCCTCGACAACGGCATCTTCACGCCGTACGAGGCCAAGGGCCTGGGCGAGGTGAAGCCGGAGTTCCAGCTCGACAAGGAGCACCGGGTCACCCCGATCGACTCCGGCGACGTCTGCGTCAACTACGACAAGGCGTACTTCGCCGAGAAGAAGATCGCTCCGCCGCAGACGCTGGACGACCTGATCAAGCCCGAGTACAAGAACCTGCTGGTCACCGAGAACGCCGCGACCTCCTCGCCCGGGCTCGGTTTCCTGCTCGCCTCCGTCGGCAAGTACGGCGAGGACGGCTGGAAGGACTACTGGAGCAAGCTGAAGGCCAACGGCGTCGAGGTCGTCGACGGCTGGGAGCAGGCCTACAACGAGCGCTTCTCCGGCTCCGCGGGGGGCAAGAAGGCCAAGGGCGACCGCCCGCTGGTCGTCTCCTACGCCTCCAGCCCGCCGGTCGAGGTGCTGTACGCCGATCCGCAGCCGGCCGAGGCCCCGACGGGCGTCGCCACCGGCACCTGCTTCCGCCAGATCGAGTTCGCGGGTCTGCTGAAGGGCGCGAAGAACGAGGAGGGCGGCAAGGCGCTCCTCGACTTCCTGATCGGCAAGAAGTTCCAGGAGGACATGCCCCTCCAGATGTTCGTGAACCCGGTGGCGAAGGACGCTGCCCTGCCGGAACTGTTCACGAAGCACGGTGTGGTGATCGAGAAGCCGGAGAACGTCACGCCGGACACCATCGCCAAGAACCGTGAGCAGTGGGTCAAGGCATGGACCTCGCTCGTCGTGAAGTAGGCGGTACCGCGGGTGCGGGCACGGCGCCGGGGGGCGCCGTGCCCGCACCCGGGCCGGGCTCCGGCTCCGGACCGGGACGCGGGTCCCGGCAGCGGCGCCGGGCCGCCGGGGCGCGGCTCGCCCTGATGGCCGTGCCCCTCGCCTTCTTCGGGCTGTTCTTCGCCTACCCCGTCGCCGCGATCGTCGGGCGCGGACTCAAGAACGGCGAAGGCTGGCAGTTCGGCCGCTTCGGCGAGGTGCTGGCCCGTCCCGACATCGCCGGCGTGCTGTGGTTCACCACCTGGCAGGCACTCGCCTCCACGGGGCTCACCCTGCTGATCGGGCTCCCCGCCGCGTACGTCTTCGCGCGGCTCGAATTCCCCGGCAAACAGCTCCTGCGCGCCGTGGTCACCATCCCCTTCGTACTGCCGACCGTGGTCGTCGGCACCGCCTTCCTCGCGCTCGTCGGACGCGGCGGGCTGCTGGACGAGCTGTGGGGCGTCCGGCTGGACACCACCGTCTGGGCGATCCTGCTCGCGCACGTCTTCTTCAACTACGCGGTCGTCGTACGGACCGTCGGCGGCCTGTGGGCGCAGCTGGACCCGCGCCAGGAAGAGGCCGCCCGGGTCCTGGGAGCGGGACGGTTCGCCGCCTGGCGGCGGGTGACGCTGCCCGCGCTGGTCCCGGCGGTCGCCGCCGCCTCGCTGATGGTGTTCCTCTTCACCTTCACCTCCTTCGGCGTCGTGCAGATCCTGGGCGGACCCTCGTACTCCACCCTGGAGGTGGAGGTCTACCGGCAGACCGCGCAGCTCCTGGACCTGCCCACCGCCGCCGTGCTGACGATGGTGCAGTTCGCGGCCGTCGGCGCGATCCTGGCCGTCCACGCGTGGACGGTCCGCAAACGGGAGACGGCGCTGCGGCTGGTGGATCCGGGGCGCACCGCGCACCGGCCGGCCGGCTGGGCCCAGCGGGCGCTGCTCGGCGGGGTGCTGCTGACGGTGGCGCTGCTGATCCTGGCGCCGCTGGCCGTCCTCGTGGAGCGGTCCTTCGACGCACCCGGCGGGTACGGCTTCGGCTTCTACCGGGCGCTCCAGGACGAGGCCGCCGGGGGAGGAACCTTCCTGGTGCCGCCGCTGGAGGCGATCTGGAACTCCCTGCAGTACGCGCTCGCCGCCACCGCCATCGCGCTGGTCGTCGGCGGGCTCGCCGCCGCGGCGCTGACCCGGCGCGGCGGCCGCTTCGTACGCGGTTTCGACGCCCTGCTGATGCTGCCGCTCGGGGTGTCCGCGGTGACGGTGGGCTTCGGCTTCCTGATCACCCTGGACGAACCGCCGCTGGACCTGCGGACCTCCTGGATCCTGGTGCCGCTGGCACAGGCCCTGGTGGGCGTGCCGTTCGTCGTGCGGACCATGCTGCCGGTGCTGCGGGCCGTGGACGGACGGCTGCGGGAGGCGGCCGCCGTGCTCGGCGCGTCTCCGCTGCGGGCGTGGCGCGAGGTGGACCTGCCGCTGGTGCGGCGGGCGCTGCTGATCGCCGCGGGCTTCGCCTTCGCCATCTCCCTGGGCGAGTTCGGCGCGACCGTCTTCATCGCCCGGCCGGACCAGCCGACGCTGCCCGTGGCGGTGGCCCGGCTGCTGGGGCGGGCCGGTGAGCTGAACTACGGGCAGGCGATGGCCCTGAGCACGATTCTGATGCTGGTGTGCGCGGTGTCCTTGCTGGCGCTGGAGCGGCTGCGTCCCGACAAGACCTCCGGAGAGTTCTGATGACACTGCTCCAGCTGGAAGGGGTGTCGGTCCGCTTCGGTGGACGTGCGGACGGGCACGCCCTGGACGGCGTGGACCTCGCGGTCGCCGAGCACGAGATCGTGTGCGTGCTGGGTCCGAGCGGAAGCGGGAAGTCCACCCTGCTGCGGGTCGTCGCCGGCCTCCAGCAGGTGTCCGGTGGCCGGGTACTGCTGGGCGGCGCCGACCAGGCCCGGGTGCCCGTGCACCGCCGGGGCGTGGGCCTGATGTTCCAGGACCATCAGCTCTTCCCGCACCGGGACGTCGGCGCCAACGTCTCCTTCGGGCTGCGGATGCGGGGCGCCGCGCGCGCCTCGTACGAGGCCCAGGTCGAGCAGCTCCTCGCACTGGTCGGCCTGCCCGGGGCCCGGGGCCGGGCGGTGGCCTCGCTGTCGGGCGGTGAGCAGCAGCGGGTCGCGCTGGCCCGTGCGCTGGCGCCCTCGCCCCGGCTGCTCATGCTGGACGAGCCGCTGGGGCAGCTGGACCGGGGGCTGCGGGAGCGGCTCGTGGTGGAGCTGCGGGGGCTGTTCAGCCGGCTGGGCACCACCGTGCTGGCCGTCACCCACGACCAGGGCGAGGCCTTCGCGCTCGCCGACCGGGTGGTGGTGATGCGCGACGGGCGCATCGCCCAGGCCGGGACCCCGCTGGAGGTGTGGCAGCGGCCGGCCTCCGAGTTCGTGGCGCGGTTCCTGGGCTTCGAGAACGTGGTCCCGGCGGCGGTCTCGGGCGACGCCGCGGCCACCCCGTGGGGCAAGGTGCCGGTCCCCGCCGGGTCCCCGGAAGGGGAGCGGCAGCTGTTGATCCGGCCCGCCGGGGTGCTGCTCGGGGAGGACGGGCTCGCCTGCGAGGTGCTGTCGCGGACCTTCCGGGGGACGCACGTCGCCCTGCTCCTGCGGCCGGAGTCGGGCCCGGAGCTGGAGGCCGAATGCGGACTGGCCGGCGCCCCGGCCGCGGGGGACCGGGTCCGGGTCTCCTTCGCCCCGTCCGAGGTGGTGCTCCTGCCGGAGGCGCGGTCCTAGGCGCTGTCGTCGAAGTGGCGCCCGGCGGGTCTCCCGGCAACACCTCCGAGCCTCCACGGCGGGTCCCGCTGCTCCTGGACGTCCCTGATGTGGCGTCAGAGGCCGTTCGGGGCCGGGTGCGGTGCTCCCCGACCAAGTGCGGCGAGGGCGAACACCAGGCCGGCCCCCGGCCCGCGGTTCGCCGGCGGCGGCGAACTCGCCGTTGGCATCCGCCCCTTAGGAGCGGATGCCGTCGCAGGAGATCGGCAGGTGCCGGGGGCCGCGCAGGACGGCGTTCTGCCGGTACGGGGGCGGGTCCTCCAGCAGTTGCGGGTTCTCCAGCCTGCGGGCCAGTTCGCTCAGCGCCAGATGGGCCTCCTGCCGGGCCAGCGGGGCCCCGAAGCAGCTGTGGATGCCGCTGCCGAGTCCGAGGTGCTGGATGTCCTTGCGGTCCGGGTCGAAGCGGTCCGGGTCCTCGAAGCGCTTCGGGTCCCGGTTTCCGGACGCCAGGATCAGCCACAGGGACGCGCCCTCGGGGATCGTGACCCCGGAGACCTCGATGTCGCAGAGGGTGCTGCGCTGGGGCAGCAGCTGCACGGGAGGCTCGTACCGCAGGAGTTCCTCGACGATCGGCACGGCCAGCTCCGGTGCCCCGCGCAGCCGCTGGAGGACGTCCGGGTGGCGCAGCAGGGTCAGCATGCCGTTGGTGATCAGGTTGACGGTGGTCTCGTGGCCCGCGATCAGCAGCAGCGCGGAGGTGCTCAGCACCTCCATGGTGGTCATCGACCCGTCCGGGCCGTCCGCCGTCGCCAGCTGGGACAGCATGTCCTCACCGGGGTCCTTGCGGCGTTCCTCGATCAGCCCGGCCAGGTACATGCCGAGTTCCATGCGGGCGTCCATGGCGCCCTTGCCGTGCTGGGCGGGGTCCGCGTCCGGGTCGGGGTCCAGGCTGGCGGCGAGGGTCTCCGCCCACACGTGGAACCGCGGCTCGTCCTCCCGGGGCACCCCGAGCAGCCGGCAGATCACCGACACCGGGAACGGGTACGCGAACTGGTCGACCAGGTCGATCCGGTCCAGGTTCCCCGTCCCGGCGATGCCGTCGATCAGCCCGGAGACGAGGCCGCCGAGCTCCCCCCGCATGTCGTGCACCCGGTGGGGGGAGTGCGGCGGCCCGAACGGCCGGTTCGTCATGCGCCGCAGCCGGTCGTGGTCCGGCGGGTCGAGCTTGAGGAACGACGGGGGCAGGGTCGCGCCCCCCTCCCCGGCCTGACCGAGCGGATCCTCCCCGGTGGTCTTCAGGCTGCGCGCGTCGGAGCTGATCCGGGGGTCGTGGAGGAGGCTCTGGATCTCGTAGTACGTGCTGACGACGTACGGGCCGTCCCCGTCGTGGGAGACCGGCGTCCTGCGGAGCTCCTCGTACAGCGGGTACGGGTTCGCGCGGTTCGCGTAGTCGATGATCTCCCGCAGGATGGCTTGTGTCATGACGGGTCCTCGTGATCCTCGGGGGAGGGCGCGGTGGTCAGTGGCGCGCGGGGGTGAAGGTCATCTTCCGGTCGGCCGGCGAGTAGCCGCTGAGGGTGATGGTCGGCCCGTGGCTCGGCACCGAGGGGTCCGGGAAGTCCGCCGGCATCGGCTTGGTCCCCTCCGGCCTGCGGTCCACCGTGGCGAAGGGCGGCGGGAACGGCGCGGTCGACTCGATCTGCTGCTCGTAGAACGGGAGCCACCGGCACTGGTCGAAGGTGACGGCGGCGATGACGCGTCCCTGGTAGCCGTAGACGGCCGCGAACCTGCGCTCGGCGCGCGAGCCCTGGGTGAAGAGGATCTCGGTCCCCATCGGCGGCACCCCGACGGACTTGATGTTCACGCCGAACTGGGAGGACCAGAAGGCCGGGACCCACAGATGGGGGCGGCGGTCCGCGCTCTCGCTGAGCATGTTGTGCGCCGCGGTGTCGGCCTGTGCCACCGCGTTGCCCCAGTGCTCCAGCGACAGGAACTGGTAGCCGAAGAGGGCGTGCGGGGAGCGTGCCACGTCACCCGCCACATAGATGTCGTCGGTGACGATGCCCCGGATGTCGAAGGCCCGGCAACCTGCGTCGCACGCGATGCCCCGGGGGCCCGCGCCGAGGCCCGAACCGGAGAGCCACTCGGTGTTGCGCTGCGCGCCCAGGCAGACGACCACCACCTCGGCCTCCACGGTGGAGCCGTCGGAGAGGTGGGCGGCGCGGACCCGGCCCGAGGGGTCGCCCTCCAGCCGGGTCACCATGACCCCGGTGCGCAGGTCCACCCCGTGCTCGCGGTGCATCTCGGCCGCGACCTCACCGATCACCCCGCCGAGCGCGCCGACCAGCGGCGCGGCGCCCCGTTCGGCGACGGTGACCTCCAGGCCGCGTTCGCGGCAGGCGGAAGCGATCTCGGAGCCCGTGAAACCGGCTCCGATGACGAGGACCCGGCGGGGGCCGGCGGCCAGGGCCCGCTGGAGCCCTTCGCCGTCGTCCCGGGTGCGCAGGACGAAGACCCCGTCGAGGGCGCCCTCGTCCTCGACGGGCCACGGCCGGGCCCGTACGCCGGTCGCGATGAGCAGCCGGTCGTACTCGACCTCGTCCCCGTTGCCGAGCCGGACCCGCCGCGCGGCCATGTCGAGGCCGGTCGCGGGGACCCCGAGCCGCCAGTCGGCGTCGACGGCCCGGCGGCGGGGGAGCGCGGTGTGGTCCGCGACCGCGTTGCCCAGCAGGACCTGCTTGGACAGCGGAGGCCGGTCGTACGGCTCGTACGGTTCGTCGCCGATCATCGTGAGCGAACCGGCGAAGCCCTTCTCGCGCATGGTCTCAGCGGCCCGCAGACCGGCCAGCGAAGCGCCGACGACGACGATGCGGCCCTCCCGCTTGAGCCGCTCCAGGGCCCCGTCGTGCGCTCCCGCACCGGTCACCGCGCGCCTCCGGAACCGGCTCCGGCCCCGGCCGTCCGGGGGACCCTGTCCTCGTCCGTGGCCTCCACGAGGATGGCGCCGACCGGACAGGCGGCCACGGCGCGGGCGACGTTCTCCCGTTGCTCCTCGGCCGCCTCCGGGTTGTACAGCAGCGACTCGTCGCCGTGCATGGCGAACACGTCGGGAGCCAGGAAGGCGCACTGCGCGTACCCCTGGCAGCGGTTGAGGTCGACGACAAGCCTCATGACGGCTCCGCCTTTCGTCGGCGTGACTCGCCCCCGTCGCCCCCGACCCCCGCCCCTCCCTTTCCACCAGCATGCGCGCGGGCCGCGGCGACCGCTTGCTGGACTGGAAAGCAGCAGGTCACATGAGGTCGGGGCGGTTCGGGCCGGTCCCTGCGGACGGTCCGCGCCGGGCTCGCAGGATGTGGATGCTGAGGACCAGTGCCCAGGCCGGGAACAGCAGCTCGGACCACGGCAGTCCGGAACCGACGACGATCAGGACCAGGCCGACGAGCGTGCCCAGGAGGGCCAGCGAGCGGGGGAAGACGCCGAGCATCCGGCCGATCGTCGAGGTCGCGAGGACGAAGACGGCGGCCATGCGCATCGCGTAGGTGGACAGCAGCGTGTAGGCGTAGTGGCGGCCGAAGCCCGAGGGCGTGCCCTCCGCCAGTACGGTGCCCGCCGCCGCGGCGGCGACGAACAGGGTGGCCACGAAGACGAAGCCGCTGCCGAGGAACACGGTGGCGACGAACCGGTCCTCGGCCTCGCCCGTGTGCGCGCGCAGGGCGCCCATGAACCACAGGAAGAAGATGCCCGCGAACGGCACGATCTCCAGAGCCACCTGGATCGCCCAGCGCCGGTCCGGGTCGACGGGGGCGTCGGCGGCGTCCCCCGAGGGGATGGCGATGCGCATCAGGACGATCGCCGCCGCGAGCAGGAGGGCGAAGGCGATCCCGGCCGTCCCGGCGGCCCGCGGTGTCTTCAGCCGGTCGGTGCTGGGCTCCACGGGCCCCTCGCTCTCTCCCCCGGTCCAGCAAGCAGCAGTCACCGCCGCGCCACCACCGGGGACGGCCGGCCGGGTGAAGCCCCCGGCCGGCCGCCGGGTCAGCCGACCGGCTCGGGGACGCGGGCCGGGGACTCCTCCTCGGCGCCGTCGTGATTGCCGAACCAGGCGACGGCCACCGCGCCCGCCACCGCCAGCACGAAGCCGAGCACGGCCAGCCAGGCCAGGCCCGGCCGGGAGGCGTCACCCAGCCACAGGACGCCGATCGCGCCCGGGAGCACCGTCTCGCCGACCACCAGGGCCGCCGTGGCGCCGTTCACCGAGCCGATCTGCAGGGCGACCGTGTGCAGGTACATGCCGCCGAAACCCGCCACGAGGATGGCGTAGAGGGCCGGGTCGGTGAGGAGGGCGCCCAGGTCGAAGGGGTCGATCCCGTTCAGGATGCGGACGCCGACACCCAGGGCGCCGAAGGCCAGGCCGGAGAGCAGACCCGCGAGGACAGCGGCCCGGGCGCCCAGGAAGCGTACGGCGACGGTGCCGCCCACGATGATCAGCAGGGTGACGGCCAGCAGCCACCAGTGCGTGGACATCGGCGCGTGGTGGCCGCCCTCGTGGCCCGCGGCCGTCGCCAGCAGCACCAGGGCCGTGCAGACGACGCCGATCGAGGCCCATTCCTTACGGGTGAGCCTGATGCCGAGCATCTTCACGCTCAGCACGGCCGTGATCACCAGGTTGGCGCTGATCACGGTCTGGGAGAGGAAGAGGGGCAGCATCCGGGCGGCGAGCGCGCCCAGCCCGAACCCCACGAAGTCCAGGATCGTCCCGACGATGAATTCCCAGGTCATCGCCGCCTTGGCGGTGGACGACAGGTTGGGGCCGCCGTGCGCGGTCACCCCGGCGGCGGGCGGCGACATCCGGGCGGCGCGGCGCGATCCCACGGCTTGCAGGACGGACCCCGTGCCGTAGCAGATGGACGCCGCGACAGCGGTCAACAAACCTATGAGCACCGAGGGCTCCGTTCACGTCTGGCAGGTTGTGCAGTACCTCTGCCAGACGTGTGAATCGGCCAGGAAGTTGCCTCTGCGGGTCAACGCATTCCGGCGAGTGCCCCCGGGACCTCGTCCACCGAGTCGACGAGCGCGATCCGGGACTCCATCGCGCGGCCCCGTGCCAGGGCCTGGAGCAGGGGCCACGCCGGCAGGTGCTCCGTCCAGTGGGTGCGGCCGACCAGAACCATCGGCGTCGCCTCGCCGCGCGACCCGTAGTAGTTCGGCGTCGCGTTGTCGAAGATCTCCTGGACGGTGCCGGCGGCGCCCGGCAGGAAGACCACGCCCGCGGTGGACCGGGCCAGCAGCCCGTCCTCCCGGGTGGCGTTCGCGAAGTACTTGGCGACGTGGCCGGCGAAGGCGTTCGGCGGCTCGTGCCCGTAGAACCAGGTCGGGATGCCCACGGAGTCGCCGCCGCCGGGCCAGCGGTCCCGTACGTCGAACGCCGCCCGGGCCCAGTCGGACACCGACGGCACGAAGGAGGGCGTCTTGGCGAGCAGTTCCAGCGCCTCCGGGAGGGCCTCGTCGGGGGCCGGGGCCAGGTAGGCGCCGAGGTTGGCCGCCTCCATCGCGCCCGGGCCGCCGCCGGTGGCGACCGTCAGCCCGGACCGGGTCAGGGCCCGGCCCAGTTCCGCCGCGCCGCGGTAGTCCGTACCGCCGCGGGACATCGCGTGGCCGCCCATCACGCCCACGACCGGGGCGCCCGCGAGGTGCTCGTCGAGGGCGTCGGAGACGGCGTCGTCGTGGATGGAGCGCAGCATCGAGGAGAAGACGTCCCCGTCGGACACGGTCTCCTGGAACCAGGCGTACGCCTGGGCGTCCGGGGTCGCCTCGTACCCGGCGGCCAGACCGGCGAAGAGCTCCTCCGGCGTGTAGAGCAGACCGCGGTACGGGTTGAACGGCAGGTCCGGTACGGGAGGGAAGACCAGGGCCCCGTCGGCGCGGACCTTCGCCGAGGCGTCGGGCTCCATGGCGCAGCCCAGGAACACGGCCACCGAGGTGTCGGCGGACAGCAGCGCGAAGGTCCGCTCCAGCAGGTTGACCGACTGGATCCGGTAGCCGCTGAGCGAGCCGCGGGCGGCGACCTGGTCGAATTCGGCGAGCGTCTCGATCTCGATGTCTGGGTTGACCATTCGGCCCACCCTAAGCGCTGCTTCCGTCAGCGGGTCAACGCCAGCGACGTCAGCTGCGCCACACCCCAGCTGACCGGTACGCACACCGCGATCAGCGCCGTGGCCCGCAAACTCGCGGCCGTACGCAGGACCTTGGCCGGGGCGCCCAGGTCGAGCAGGGCGTCGCGGCCGGCGGCGCGGGCCTGGCGTGCCTCCACCGCGGATGTGAGAAGGGTCGCGGCGGCGCACAGCGCGACCAGCGCGGCGGCCGGCCCGGACAGCGGACCCAGCGGAAGGAGCAGCCCGCCCCGGTCCCGCAGGGCCAGGGCGCTGAGCGCTCCGGCGCCGATCGCGCAGAGCACGCCCAGCGGCGGGCCCAGCCGCGGGGCCTCCTCCTGCAGGGTCCGCCCGGCCAGCAGCCGCAGCCCGCCCGGCCGGGCCGCCGCCATCAGGGTCCCGCCCGCGTAGGCCAGGCCCGGTCCGGCGAGGGCGAGCCCGATCGCGGTCAGGCACCAGCCGGTCAGCATCCCGGCGCCGCCCCGGCCGGCGTACGCCTCGACGGCCAGGCCGCACGCGGTGAGGGTGATGCCCCAGGGCAGCCCGGACTGCGGGGCGAGCGGGCGCCGGGTGCCCGGGCGCAGGGCGAGGGCGGTGGCGGCCGAGGCGGTCAGCGGGACCAGCGCGAGCAGGGTGAGGGCGGCCGCCAGGGGCAGCGGCCGGCCGGCGTGGAGCAGCGGGCCCCCCGCTCCGTCGAAGGGCAGCCCGGCCAGGTCACCGCGCAGGTGGAGGAAGGCGGCCAGGGCCAGGGCGCTGCCGAGGGTGCAGGCGACGGCGGTGGAGATCGCCGCGACCAGGGTGAGCCGCACGGGCCCCAGCCCGGCGGCGTCGAGCCCTTCCCGGGGCCGTGTCGCGGGGTCGGTCCGGGCCACGGCGACGGCGAAGTGGACGGTGGCGGCCAGCGGGACCAGGGCCCACAGCAGGCGAGGGAACGATCCGGCGGGCCGGTCCAGGGCCTCCGCGAGCACGTACAGCAGCAGGAAGCCGGTACCGGCCGAGGCCGCCGCCACCAGCAGCCGGCGCAGCTGGACGAGCGGACGGGAGCCGCGGGCTAGACGGAGAGCCAGCACGCGGCCTGCCCCTCGGTGGTCTCGGAGGCGGTCGGCTCCGCTCCCGCCGTGCCCAGCGCGGCGGCGGCCGCGGCGGGCCTGCCGTCGAGCAGCGGCAGGCGGCGGTCGGCGGCGGCCGCGCTCTCCTCGTCGTGGGTGGCCAGCAGCACGGTGATGCCGTGCGAGCGGGCGGCGGTGGTCAGCGTACGCAGCAGCCGGGAGCGTTCGGCCCGGTGCAGGGGGGCTGTGGGCTCGTCGGCGAAGACCACCGCGGGCTCGTTGACGAGGGCCCGTGCCAGGGCCACCCGCTGGGCCTCGCCACGGGTGAGGGCGGTGGGGCGCTTGCGGGCGAAGCCGCCGATGTCGAGCCGGTCCAGCCAGGCGAAGGCGGCGTGCCGGGCGCTGCGGTGGGAGGCGCCGGCCATCAGCAGCGGCAGGGCCGCGTTCTCCCACACCTTCAGCTCGGGCAGCAGCTGGGGCTCGGGGCCGATCCAGCCGAACCGGTCGCGGCGCAGCCGCTCGCGGGCCGCGGGGGCCATGGTGTGCACGGGGACGCTGTTGAACCAGACCTCGCCCTGCTCGGGCAGCAGCTGCCCGGACAGGCAGCGCAGCAGGGTCGTCTTGCCGCAGCCGCGGGGGCCGGTGAGCGCCAGGATCTCGCCCTGGCGGACTCCGGCGGAGACGCCGACGAGGCCGGGCGAGCCGCTGTGGGAGTAGTGCAGGGACCGCGCCCAGAGCAGGTCTTCCTGGGGTGGGGCGCTGTCGGGCGGGGCATTGTCCGTGGGAGCCACCATGGCGTACACCTCCGTCCGGGGGAACGAAGCGGAACCGGTTCGGTCACTGGCGCCGCACTGAGATGTAAAGAGATGAACGTCTTGGATGCTGACAGCACACGGCCCGGACCCCCGCGTTCTCACTCGAACGGAGGATCCGGGCCGTGTTTCGGGCCGTCGGGCCGGGGCTGAGGGGACCGCTTACAGCTTGGTCCACGCCTCGGTGAGCACGCTCCGCAGGATGCCCTCGATCTCGTCGAAGGTGCCCTGGTCGGCGATCAGCGGCGGCGCGAGCTGGATGACCGGGTCGCCGCGGTCGTCGGCACGGCAATACAGGCCGTTCTCGAAGAGCGCCTTGGAGAGGAAGCCGTAGAGCACGCGCTCCGTCTCCTCGTCCGTGAAGGACTCCTTGGTGGCCTTGTCCTTGACGAGCTCGATGCCGTAGAAGAAGCCGTTGCCGCGGACGTCGCCGACGATCGGGAGGTCGTGCAGCTTCTTCAGGGTGTCGAAGAAGTTGCCCTCCTGGTCCAGCACGTGCTGGTTCAGGCCTTCCTTGTCGAAGATGTCGAGGTTGGCCAGCGCCACCGCGGAGGACACCGGGTGGCCGCCGAAGGTGTAGCCGTGCAGGAAGGTGTTGTCGCCCTTGTAGAAGGGCTCCGCGAGGCGGTCGGAGATGATGCAGGCGCCGATCGGGGAGTAGCCCGAGGTCATGCCCTTGGCACAGGTGATCATGTCCGGCACGTAGTCGAACTTGTCACAGGCGAACATCGTGCCGAGGCGGCCGAAGGCGCAGATCGTCTCGTCGGAGACGAGCAGCACGTCGTACTCGTCGCAGATCTCGCGGACCCGCTGGAAGTATCCGGGCGGCGGCGGGAAGCAGCCGCCGGCGTTCTGCACGGGCTCCAGGAAGACGGCCGCGACGGTGTCGGCGCCCTCGAAGAGGATCTCCTGCTCGATCTGGTCGGCGCACCAGCGGCCGTAGGCCTCGGGGTCGTCGCCGTAGATCGGGGCGCGGTAGATGTTGGTGTTCGGCACCTTGTGCGCGCCGGGGACCAGCGGCTCGAAGGGGGCCTTCAGGGCCGGCAGGCCCGTGATGGACAGGGCGCCCTGCGGGGTGCCGTGGTAGGCGACCGCACGCGAGATGACCTTGTACTTGGTGTGCTTGCCCTGGAGCTTGAAGTACTGCTTCGCGAGCTTCCAGGCGGTCTCGACGGCCTCGCCGCCACCGGTGGTGAAGAAGACCTTGTTCAGGTCGCCCGGGGCGTAGTGGGCGAGGCGCTCGGCGAGCTCCACGGCCTTGGGGTGCGCGTACGACCAGATGGGGAAGAACGCGAGTTCCTGGGCCTGCTTGTAGGCGACCTCGGCCAGTTCCTTGCGGCCGTGACCGGCGTTGACCACGAACAGTCCGGCGAGACCGTCGAGGTAGCGCTTGCCCTTGTCGTCCCAGATGTAGGTGCCCTCGCCCCGGACGATGGTGGGGACGGGGGAGTTCTCGTAGGACGACATGCGGGTGAAGTGCATCCACAGGTGGTCGTACGCGGTTTTGGAGAGGTCCTGGCTCACGGTTATCGGGTTCCCCACATGTAGGTCTGCTTCTTCAGCTTCAGGTAAACGAAGCTTTCGGTGGATCGCACGCCGGGGAGCGTGCGGATCTTCTTGTTGATCGTCTCGAGCAGGTGGTCGTCGTCCTCGCAGACGATCTCCACCATCAGGTCGAACGATCCGGCGGTCATCACCACGTATTCGCACTCCGCCATCGCGGTGAGTGCGTCCGCCACCGGGTCGAGGTCTCCCTCGACGTTGATCCCGACCATGGCCTGGCGTCGCAGGCCCACGGTGAGCGGGTCGGTGACGGCGACGATCTGCATGACGCCCTGGTCGAGGAGCTTCTGTACGCGCTGGCGTACGGCGGCCTCCGACAGGCCGACCGCCTTACCGATCGCTGCGTAGGGACGGCGTCCGTCCTCCTGCAGTTGCTCGATGATCGCCAGGGACACAGCATCGACCGAAGGGGACGGTTGTCTGTTCCTGGAATCTGCGCTTCGACTGACCACGACCTCACTGTGCACGAGGAGTCGTCTGTTCCGCAAGACGGAATCGATGAAATCCGTTGTTTGGGAGTCGGGATCTCACTGATTTCGTAGTTCGTGGCGTCCGGCCCTGTCGAAAGCGTCGGCGGACGAGCTAGGCTGGGGAGTCGTCTCAACCATTGGACATGTGATCAGGAGTGTGGCTGGAGTGACCACCGAACTGCGTCGTCTGCGCAACTACATCGGCGGGGAGTTCAAGGACGCCGCCGACGGGCGGACCACCGAGGTGGTCAACCCCGCCACCGGCGAGGCGTACGCCACCGCCCCCCTCTCGGGCCAGGCCGATGTGGACGCCGCCATGGCGGCCGCCGCGGCCGCCTTCCCGGGCTGGCGCGACACCACCCCCTCGGAGCGGCAGAAGGCCCTGCTGAAGATCGCGGACGCCTTCGAGGCGCGCGCGGACGAGCTCGTCGCCGCCGAGTCGGAGAACACCGGCAAGCCGCTGGGCCTGACGGCCAGCGAGGAGCTGCCGCCGATGGTGGACCAGATCCGCTTCTTCGCGGGTGCCGCCCGGCTGCTGGAGGGCCGCTCGGCCGGCGAGTACATGGAGGGGATGACCTCGATCATCCGCCGTGAGCCCGTCGGTGTCTGCGCCCAGGTCGCGCCGTGGAACTACCCGATGATGATGGCCGTCTGGAAGTTCGCCCCGGCCATCGCCGCGGGCAACACCGTGGTGCTCAAGCCCTCGGACACCACCCCGGCCTCCACCGTCCTGATGGCGGAGATCATCGACTCGGTGCTGCCCAAGGGCGTCTTCAACGTCATCTGCGGTGACCGCGAGACCGGCAAGGCCATGGTCGAGCACTCCACCCCGGCGATGGCCTCCATCACCGGTTCGGTGCGTGCGGGCATGCAGGTCGCCGAGAGCGCCTCGAAGGACGTCAAGCGCGTCCACCTGGAGCTCGGCGGCAAGGCGCCGGTCGTGGTCTTCCAGGACGCCGACATCGCCAAGGCCGTCGAGGACATCGCGGTCGCCGGCTACTTCAACGCAGGCCAGGACTGCACCGCCGCCACCCGCGTGCTCGTGCACGAGTCGATCCACGACGAGTTCGTCTCCGCGCTCGCCAAGGCCGCCGCCGACACCAAGACCGGCCAGCCGGACGACGAGGACGTGCTCTACGGCCCGCTGAACAACCCGAACCAGCTCAAGCAGGTCGCGGGCTTCATCGAGCGTCTGCCCGCCCACGCCAAGGTCGAGGCGGGCGGCCACCAGGTCGGCGAGAAGGGCTACTTCTACGCCCCGACCGTCGTCTCCGGCCTCAAGCAGGACGACGAGATCATCCAGAACGAGGTCTTCGGCCCCGTCATCACCGTCCAGTCCTTCACGGACGAGGCCCAGGCCGTGGAGTACGCGAACGGCGTCGAGTTCGCCCTCGCCTCCTCGGTGTGGACCAAGGACCACGGCCGCGCGATGCGCATGTCCAAGAACCTCGACTTCGGCTGCGTGTGGATCAACACCCACATCCCGCTCGTCGCCGAGATGCCCCACGGCGGCTTCAAGAAGTCCGGCTACGGCAAGGACCTCTCCGCCTACGGCTTCGAGGACTACACGCGCATCAAGCACGTGATGACCTCGCTCGACGGCTGACCGGCAGCACCGGTCACAGCACAGCGCCGAAGGGGCGGGCAGGAGACAACATGTCTATTGCCCGCCCCTTCGGGTTCCCCCGAGGCTGGGCCCATGCCTCAACTCGCCTTCTCCCGCCGTGCCGTGCTGCGCGGCCTCGGTGCCACGGGTCTGCCGGCCGCCCTGACCGGCTGCGGAGTACCCGCCGCGTACGTCCCCGAGGACCGGCGTGAAGGACCCGACCGGTCCGAGCGGGACCGTACGGTCTCCTTCTCCAACTGGCCGCTGTACATCGACACCGACGAGGAGGACGAGGAGCGCAGGCCGACGCTGGAGGCCTTCTCGGAGCAGACGGGCATCGAGGTCCGGTACACCGAGGAGATCAACGACAACGACGAGTTCTTCGGCAAGGTCGGCCCGGCCCTGATGAACCGCCAGGAGACGGGCCACGACCTGGTCGTGGTCAGCGACTGGATGGCCGCCCGCTTCGTCCACCTGGGCTGGGCCCAGAAGATGGACCGCCCGGCGCAGTCCAACGTGACCCGGTACCTGGACCCGCAGCTGCGCTCGCCCGCCTTCGACGAGGGCCGGCTCCACACGGTCCCCTGGCAGTCGGGGATCACCGGCATCGCCTACAACCGCAAGGCACTGGGCCGGGAGATCAAGTCGGTCCAGGACCTGTGGCGGCCCGACCTCGCGGGCAAGGTCACCCTCTTCTCCGGCCTCGACGAGTCCTTCGCCCTGCTCATGCAGGGCAACGGCGTGGACGTGACCCGCTGGACGGATGCCGACTTCCACCGGATGTGCGACCAGGTCGAGGCCATGGTGCGGAAGAAGCACATCCGCCGCTTCACCGGCAACGACTACACCTCCGACCTGAGCAAGGGTGACGTCCTCGCCTGCCAGGCCTACTCCGGCGACGCCATCCAGCTCCAGGCGGACAACCCGGACATCGAGTTCGTGGTCCCGGAAGAGGGCGCCGAACTCTGGGCGGAGAGCCTGCTCGTGCCCAACCTCGCCCGGCACAAGGCCAATGCCGAAGCCCTGATCGACCACTACTACGCCCCCGAGGTGGCTGCCGAGCTGGCCGCCTCCGTCAACTACGTGTGCCCGGTCCCGGCCGCGCGCGAGGTCCTGGCCGGCTCCGAGGACAGGGAGACCGCCGAACTGGCCGAGCATCCGCTGATCTTCCCCGACGAGGACATGCGCCGGCGGCTCGTCGTGGCCCGGGACATCTCCTCCGCCGAACGCCGCTCCCTCGCCAAGCGCTGGAACGCCGTCGTCGGACTCTGACCACGGCCGCCACCACGGGACTGAACAGACTGAACAGGTTCAGGAATATTGCTGAACGCGTTCAGAAACTGCCGTACGCTGTCTCCCATGAGCGAGAGAAGCGCCCTGAAGCGGCGGATCCGTGCCTGGTTGGTCCTGTTCCTCGTCTGCTTGGTACTCAGCGGACTCACGGCCTTCCCCCTGGTCAGCGAGATCCGCTGGGCCAACGCCCTGGTGGACAACGCGTGGCTGCGCCGGGTCGGTGACGGGCTGGACCGGGCCGATGCCGAGTACCCCTTCCTCCTCTACGGCACCGACTGGCTGGCCTTCGCGCACCTCTGCATCGCCGTCTTCTTCTACGGGGTCCACCGCGACCCCGTCCGCAACATCTGGATCGTCGAGGCCGGCATGATCGCCTGCGCCGGCATCATCCCGCTGGCCCTGATCTGCGGCCCGATCCGAGGCATCCCCGTCTGGTGGAGCGTCATCGACATGTCGTTCGGCGTCTTCGGGGTGATCCCGCTGCTGATCCTGCGCCGCATGATCAAGCGCCTGGAAGCCATGCCGGAACCCGGGGCCACGGCCATGGCCGGGCCGGGGCCCCGGACCGCCGTCGCCGCCTGACCCGGTTACTTCGCGAAGGCCGCCATGACAACACCGAGGGCGACCCGGTTCATGTCCTTGCCCTTGGCGTCGGTGGAGTTCACCGAGTAGACGAGGGTCCGCGACCCGTCGAGCGTGCCGCCTATCGCCGTGTTGTAGCCGTGGCGGCCGCCGGCCTTGCCCCAGATCTCCGTACCGTCGGGCAGGACGATCCGGGAGAAGCCGGCTGTGAGCGCGGCGGGCCTGCCGGTCTCGAAGTCGTTCACCGCCGGCACGGCGAACATGGTCTCCTTCAGTAGGGCCTTCGGCACGATCCGCCCGTCGAACAGGGCGACGGTGAAACGCTCCAGATCGGCCGTCGTCGAGATCATGTCGCCCGCCGCCCAGCGGTCCGACGAGTTCCACACGGTCACGTCGCGCAGCTCCCGCGAGCCGTCCGCCCGGGTCAGCGCCTGGTACCCGTGGTTGTGCGGCCCCGGTATGCGGGTCCCGAAACGGCCCGGGAACGAGGTGCCCCGCAGCCCCAGCGGCTTCAGGATGCGCTCCGAGACCGCCCGCTCGTACGTCGTTCCCGTCAGCTCCTCGATCAGTACGCCCAGGATCGTGTAGTTGATGTTCAGGTAGCGCTGGGCCTCGCCCGCGGGGAACTCCGGCCCCTTGGCCAGGGCTTCGGCGATCTGCCGGCGGGGATCGGTCACGTCGAACCGGTGGTCCCACTGCGCCTCGAAGGAGTCGCCCGGCCCGTCCGCCGCCCGGACACCGCTCGTGTAGTTCAGCAACTGCCGCACCGTCACCGGCTTTTCGAAGCTCGCGGGAAAGAGTCCCGGCAGGTACTCCCGCACCGGACGGTCCAGCTCCACCCGGCCTTCGGCCGCCAGCTGCAGCACCACCGCCGAGGTGAACGTCTTCGTCACCGAACCGGCACGGAACCGGCCGTGCTCGATCGCCGCGCGCCCGCTGCGGATGTCCGCGACACCCGAACTCCCCTGCCAGCTGCCGCTCGTGCCACCCACCCGGACCAGCGCGGCGGTCGCGTCCCCGTGCTGCGCGCCGAGCCCCGCGATCGCCTTCTCCAGCGCCCTCGCGTCCGGCGGCGCCGAGAACACGGGCACTCCGGCCGAGACACCGGGCCCGGAGGGTCCCTGGGCGGCGGCCGCCGGGGCCGTCCGTTCCGGTGCCGCGTGTGCGACAGCCGGGCCGGACGCGATCCCCAGGACCAGAGCGGCGGCGATCAGCGTGCGCGTCTTCGCGTTCATGGTGTCCTCCCCCTGTGAGTCATCGGGGCCGTGCCGCCCCGATGACTCAATGCTGCAGGTCACCGGGGTGCTTGCGGATCACCCGCGGGAGGGGTCTTCGCCGGTACGACAACTCCCTCCCGCGAGGGAGGCGCCACGCCGCCCCTCACTCCCCGGCGGGAGTACCCGCCGCGATCAGACCCGTTTCGTACGCGCAGATCACCGCCTGGATCCGGTCCCGCAGCCCCAGCTTCGCCAGCACGTTCCCCACGTGCGACTTCACCGTGTGCTCGCTGACCACCAGCGCGGCCGCGATCTCCGCGTTCGACAGCCCCCGCCCCAGATGGAGCAGCGTCTCCCGTTCCCGCGCCGTCAGCACCTCCAGTACCTCCAGCCGCTCCGCCGCAGGCAGGGAGGGCCGCACCGCCGTCGCCGCCGTGTACTCCTCGATCAGCCGCCGTGCCACCGAAGGCGCCAGCAGGGACTCGCCCGCGGCCACCACCCGTACCGCGTGCACGAGATCGTCCCGCCGGACGTCCTTGAGCAGGAACCCGCTCGCCCCCGCGTGCAGCGCCTCGTACACGTACGCGTCGGAATCGAACGTCGTCAGCATCACCGTCCGGCAGCCGCTCCGCGCCGCGATCGCCCGGCAGGCCTCGATCCCGTCCAGCACCGGCATACGGATGTCCAGCAGCACCACGTCCGGGGCGAGCCGGGCCACCGCCTCCACCGCCGCCGCGCCGTCCCCCACCTCGGCCACGACCTCGATGTCCTCCTGGGCGTCCAGGATCATCGCGAAGCCGCTGCGCACCAGCTCCTGGTCGTCGGCCACCACCACGCGGATCGTCAACTCCCCACCTCCTGGCGCGAGGTTACAAGCACGGCGCTGAGGCAGAAGCCGCGCCCGTCGGGTCCGGGGCCCGTGGTGACCGTCCCCCCGTGCGCGGCCGCCCGCTCCCGGATCCCGGTCAGCCCGTGCCCGCCGACGCCGTCCCCGCCCCCGTCACTGCCGAGGCCGGCCCGCGGCCGACCCCGCCCGTCGTCCGCGACCGTGACCGTCACGTCCCGCGCCGTGTGGTGGAGCCGTACGGACACGCGGCCCGCGGCCGCGTGCTTGACCACGTTCGTCAGGGCCTCCTGCACGATCCGGTAGACGGCCGTGTCCACCGCCGGGGCCAGCGCCCGCACCGCGCCCGTCTCCTCGTACACGATCTGCTGCCCGCCCCGGCGCACCCGGTCCAGCAGCCGCGGGAGCGCGGCCACCCCCGGCTGCGGTTCGCGCGGCGCGGGACCGTCCTCCCGGAGCAGCCCGAGCATCGCGCGCAGCTGCACCATCGCCTCCCGGCCGGTCTCGGAGATGGCCTCGAAGGCCGCCTCGGCCCGCTCAGGGGCCCGTCGCACCGCCACCGGCCCGGCCTCCGCCTGCACGATCATGATGCTGACGGCGTGGGAGAGGATGTCGTGCATCTCCCGCGCGATCCTGGCCCGTTCGCGCGCCACGGCCTGCTCCGCCTCGATCCGGTTGGCCCGTTCCAGCTGCGCCGCCCGGTCCTCGACGGCCGCGGTGTAGGCCTGCCGCGTGTACTGGAGCCGGCCGAGGGCGTAGGCGGCGCCCGCACAGAACAGGGTGAAGGACAGCTCCCTCGCCGCCCCCGTCTCCAGCCCCGTGGCTGCGGACACGGTCAGCACCGACAGGACCCCGACGGCCATCCGCACCCGCGCCGTGCACACCAGGGCGACCGTGTAGAAGGCGATCAGCCCGGCGTAGGGCAGTGGCTGCCCCGGCCCGTCCATGGCCAGCCGGTAGAACGCGCCGACGAGCATGATCACCGCCAGCACGGCGACCGGCCGCCGGCGGCGCCACACCAGCGGCAGCACCGACAGCGTGGTCACCGCGTACGAGCCCCAGGTCGCGGGCGGCAGCGTGGGTTCCCGGGGCAGCACGAAGGGCATCGAGACGGCCAGCTGCACCAGCAGGGTCAGGCCCAGGTCCACGGTCCACGGCCTTGCCCGGCCCAGCCGCGCGGCCAGGGCCCGTATCACCGTCCGAGCTCGGTCCGTACGGCCGCCAGCGCGTCCATCCGGTTGGTCGTGACCGAGTCGACCCCGGCCCTGAGCAGACTGCGCATCGTCCGCTTGGTGTCCGCAGTCCAGGCCGACACCAGCAGCCCGTCGCGGTGGAGGGCGTCCGTCAGCTCGCGGCTGACCAGCCCGAAGCGGTAGTTGAGCCAGCGCGGAGCCACCGCGTCCGTCAGCACCCTGCGCGGCGGAGACAGCGTGGTCCAGGTCAGCGCGATCTCCGCCCCCGGGTCGGCGGCGCGCAGGGCCAGCATGCTCCGGGGGCCGGCGCAGTAGTACGTCCGCTCGCGTGCCCCGCACTCCCGGACCTGGCCGACGACGGTCCGTACCGCCTCCTCCGTGGCGCCGGGCAGGTCGATCATCAGCCGGCCGGGTCCGGCGGCCATCAGCGCGGCGCGCAGGGTCGGGATCCCGCCCTGCGTCAGCTCGTCGAGCTGTGCGGCGGTGACCTCGTCGAGCCGCACGTCGTGACCCCACAGCCGCTGGAGCGACTCGTCGTGGAGCAGGACCGGCACTCCGTCCCGGGTCAGCCGTACGTCGATCTCGACCGCGTCCGCCCCGCGGGCGAACGCGGAGCGGACCGAGGCCAGGGTGTTCTCACGGACACGGTAGGGGTCGCCGCGGTGGGCGACGGCAGTCAGGGTGCGCATGATCCCATTCTCAGGGTGCGCGGGGCCGATCGGGCGTCAGCGCGCGAGCCATTGCGCGGTGTACGTGTCGATCTCCGCGCTGAGCCCGGCCTTGCCGGCCTCGTCCAGGAAGGAGGCCTCGACCGCGTTCTTGGCGAGCTGGGCGAGACCGCGCTCGTCGAGACCGAGGAGGCGGGCGGCCACCGCGTACTCGTTGTTGAGGTCGGAGCCGAACATCGGCGGGTCGTCACTGTTGATGGTGACGAGGACGCCCGCGGCCACCATCTCCTTGACGGGGTGTTCGTCGAGGTCGGCGACCGCGCGGGTGGCGATGTTGGAGGTCGGGCAGACCTCCAGCGCGATGCGGTGCTCGGCGAGGTACGCCAGCAGCTCCGGGTCCTGTGCCGCGCTGGTGCCGTGGCCGATGCGCTCCGCGCCCAGCTCGCGGATGGCGTCCCAGACGCTCTCGGGCCCGGTGGTCTCGCCGGAGTGCGGCACGCTGTGCAGGCCGGCGGCGCGCGCCCGGTCGAAGTACGGCTTGAACTGCGGGCGCGGGACGCCGATCTCGGGGCCGCCGAGGCCGAAGGAGACCAGGCCCTCGGGGCGCAGGTCGACGGCGAGGCGGGTCGTCTCCTCGGCCGCCTCCAGCCCGGCCTCGCCCGGGATGTCGAAGCACCAGCGCAGGATGACGCCGAGTTCGGTCTCGGCGGCCCTGCGGGCGTCCTCGATGGCCTCCATGAAGGCCTTCTCCTCGATGCCGCGGCGGGTGGAGGAGTACGGGGTGATGGTCAGCTCGGCGTAGCGGATGTTCTGCCGGGCCATGTCGCGGGCCACTTCATAGGTCAGCAGCCGCACGTCCTCGGGGGTGCGGACCAGGTCGACGACCGACAGGTAGACCTCGATGAAGTGGGCGAAGTCCGTGAAGGTGAAGTAGTCGGCCAGCGCCTCGGGATCGGTGGGCACCTTCGAGTCCGGGTGCCGGGAGGCGAGTTCGGCGACGATGCGCGGCGAGGCCGAGCCGACGTGGTGGACGTGCAGTTCCGCCTTGGGCAGCCCCGCGATGAAGGGGTGCAGATCGGTCATGGGGGGTGCCTCCGGGCCGGTGAGGATGTGGGTGGTCCGGCCTCATCGTAGGCAGGCCCGGGACTGTCGGCGCCAACGCTTAGCATGGCCGGGAGAGAGGGGGGCCGCATGAGCGAGAACAGTCCCGAGCAGCGAGACCCGTGGGCACCGCCCGAGCGTCCCGCAGGGGGTCGGGGCACGCCGGCCGCGTCAGGTCCGCCGTCCGTGCACGACCAGCCGACGCTCGCCGGGATACCCGGGGCGGATTCCGGCGCTCCCGCCACGCCGCCCCTGCATGCGGACCCGGCGCATCCGAACCCCGGGCAGCCGCCCGCCTCGGCCGCGTACGGCTACCCGGCCCAGCCGGACCCCGGCGGCTACGGCTTCCCCGGCGCACCGCCCGCCCAGCCGGGGTACGGATACCCGGGCGACGCGGGGTACCCCGGCCCGCCCGGCTATCCGGGCCCCGGCGGTTACGCCTCCTACCCGTACGCCGGCCGCCCGCTGAGCAACGGCTTCGGCATCACCGCCCTCGTCCTCGGCGTCCTCGCCGTGGTCGTGGTGTTCGGGTGCATCACCGCCTTCCTGGCGGTCCCGCTGGGCATCGGGGCGATCGTCTACGGCGTGCTGGGCCGCGGCAAGGCGAGCCGTGGCGAGGCGGACAACGGCGGGATGGCGCTGGCCGGCCTCATCACGGGCTCGGTGGGCCTTGCCCTGGGCGCCCTGGTCACGACCGCGATGCTCGCCGGGTTCTGGTTCGACGACTGGGACAGCGACCCCGCCCACGACTACGACGACGGCAGCTCCTACTCGAACTCCCGGTCCTACGAGCGGGTCTGAGCGGCCGGGTCCCCGGCGGCCCACGGCCAGTCGGCGTTCCGGCCGCCCTCGATCAGGGACACCATGCGGAAGGCCGCATCGGTGAGTCCGCCGAAGGTGTGCCGGTTCGCCGAGCCCGAGGGCGCGTGGCCCACCCGGTAGCCGGCCAGGTTCCAGGTGTAGACCGGGACCGACTCCGGCACCCGGGCCGTCGGGTCGCCTCCGTAGTGGTAGTCGGCCTGCTCGTCGGTGACGATCAGGACCCGGTCGTGCCCCTTGAAGTGCTGCCGGACGGCCTCGGAGGTGTTGGTGCCGCCGAGGTCCCCGAACCGCTCCAGCACCTTCAGCACGGACTCGCCGCGCCGGTACGCAACCGCGTGGCTCTTCGTACCGAACTGCACGAGGTCCGCGCGCTCGGCCCGCTGGGCCAGCGCCGCGCCGAAGACCGCGGCCGCGTCCGCCCGGTTGAGCTGGGAGCGGTCCGAGAGCGGGCTCCACATGGACCCCGAGCGGTCGACGAGGATCAGCGTCCGCCCGGGCAGCGCCGGGACGTTGCCCAGCGAGTGGCCGAGCGCCTGTTCCAGCGGGTACGCCCAGCGCAGCGAGGGCGCGTGCTGATAGGCGGCCAGGTAGCGGAAGGGGAACTGCCGGGACCGGGCCACGACCTCCGGGTCGGAGACCTTCGCCGCCACCTGGGCCGCGACCGCGTCCGAGACCCCCGCCTCGTCGAAGTTGCGCAGGTTGCGCAGCAGCGCCATCGGCCCCATGGACGGGATGACCGCCTCCCAGGCGGCCGCGTCCATCGGGCCCTGGAGCCATCCGGCCAGTGCCTCCCAGGTCATGCCCGCCGCGGCGAACCGCTCCGCGCCCTCGGGGGAGACGACCACGGCCCGACGCTCCTCCACCGGCAGGTCCATCAGGGCCCGGTGGGCGACGAGGGTGCGGTTGCCCTCCGGGACCCGCGCGGTCTCCGGGTGGTGCCGCCGGTCGAGGGCGTACCGGAACAGCTCGCCCTGCCAGGCCTTGGCCGGGTCGGGGGAGGCGTGCACGAGGTTGAGGACGTCACCGAAGCGGTATGCCCGCCGGCCCGAGGGGGAGTCGTACTTCAGCAGCGAGGCGCCGTTGTAGAGCCTGCGCACGGCGTCGGCGATGCCTCGCTTGACCGGCTTGGGCACGTTGCGCCCGTACGTGGCCGTCCAGTAGGCCAGCAGTTCGCCGGGCTCGTCCGCGCGCCGCAGTACCGAGTCCACGACCTGGCGGTTCGAGGGCCCGTCGGTGGCACCCGCGTCGAGGCGCGCCTTGACGTACTCGGCTGCTCCGACCAGCGAGGCGGTGCGCATGTTGCCCTCCCCGCGCAGCCAGCCCAGCAGGCCGGCGGTCCACTGCGGGTCCTCGACGGCGAGGGTGCGCACGAGCGCCGCGAAGCGGTCGTCGCGGGCCTCGCCGCTCTCGTAGGCGGTCCGCTGCGTCACGAAGTTGGCGACGGCGAGCAGGAACAGCTCGGATCGCGGATCGCGCAGGTGTCCCCGGCTGCCGTGGTGGTTGGCCGCACGGGCACCGGTGGAGCGGACGGGCGAGGTCGGCGAAGTGGGCGATGCGGGCGCCGCCTTGGAGCGGAGCAGGTTGAAACGAGCCATGTGAATCCCCCCGAATTCATAGGAAGCAGGGGGAGGCGTGACGTGCGGGAGGCCCGAGATCGGAGTCGGCGACGGACTTGTGTCAGCTGCTCTACGCGTCTGAGCTACCGGCCGGAGCCGGGCGGGACTCGAACCCGCGACCCGCTGAACCCGGTGAAGTAACCGTTGCCTGCGCACCGGGCCTCCCGCACGCGTGCCTCCCGAGATCAAGGTGGCGGCGGCATGGTTTCGTGGAAGAAGGAGCCGCAGCCTGCGCACCGGGAGGTGCGTGACGAGTGTCCAGAGATCAGGTTCGGCGAAACCACGTGGTGCTCTACCGACTGAGCTACACCGGCACGAAGCCGGTGACGGGACTCGAACCCGCGGCCGCCCCATTAACAGTGGAAGTAGGTCTCACCTGCGCACCTGGACAAGGATCACGTTAGGGGGCCGGGCCGCGCCGACGCCAGGCATTTACTTCAGGCGCCGTCCTCTTCATCTCGTGCGCGGTCCTCGCGCAGCTCCTCGCGCAGCTCCTCGCGCAGCTGCTCCCGGGCCTCCATCAGGGCGAAGCCCAGCAGGTTCAGACCGCGCCAGCGGGCCGGGTCCAGAGCACGCTGGTCGTCGGCCGCCAGGCCGATGCCCCAGATCCGGTCCATCGGGCTGGCCTCCACCAGCACCCTGTTCCCGGTGGACAGCAGGTAGGACCGCAGCGCCGGGTCGGAGCCGAACTTGTGCACGCTGCCCTCGACCACGAGGGCGAACCGCTCCCGCGCCCAGACCGCGTCGTCGAAGCCGCGCACGAGCCGCCCGGCCTTCTTCGCGGCCGCCGGAGTCGTCGCCTCCAGCGCGGCGCGTTCCGCCTCGGGGTCCCCGAACAGCCGGGCCTTCCCGGCCATCATCCAGTGCTCGGCCGTGGCATAACGGACGTCACCGACAGTGAAAGCGGACGGCCACCACTGGCTCAGGCAGCTGGGGCCGAGCCGGCCGTCCGGCTGCGGGCGATGCCCCCAGAACGGCAGGAACTTCACCCGCTCACCGCGGCTGACCTGCTTGATCAGGTCGTCGATCATTTCCATGCACGCGAGTCTGACAGTCGCCACTGACACTTCGTACGGGATTTCGGGCGTGCCTCGACACATGGTCGACCGATTCCGTCGCGTAATCAAAAGGCAACAACGGAATCACTTGGCCGAGGGCACCACCTCTGCCAGGATCGGCACTCAATTCGAGCTGTAGCTCGAACTGTAGCTACGGAGAGCGTGAGAGCGTGATGGGCAATCGCTTCCAGGTCAAGGACCGCTTCGCGGACGGCGCGCAGTACATCGACGGGCGTCTGAGGCCCGGCACCTCCGGCCGGTCACACACCGTGGTCGACCCGGCCACCGGGGACGAGGTCCTCACCTACGAGCTCGCGAGCACCGCGGACGTCGACGAGGCCGTGGCCGCCGCCGTACGGGCCTTCCCGGGCTGGTCCGGCGCCACCCCCGGCGAGCGCTCGGACGCCCTGCACCGGCTGGCCGCCGTACTGGCCGAGCAGGCGGAGGACTTCGCCGGCGCCGAGTCGCTCCAGTGCGGCAAGCCGATCAAGCTGTCCACGGAGTTCGACGTGCCGGGGACCGTCGACAACACGGCCTTCTTCGCCGGGGCTGCGCGCCACCTCCAGGGGCAGGCGGCCGCGGAGTACTCCGGGGACCACACCTCCTACGTGCGCCGCGAGGCCATCGGAGTCGTCGGGTCCATCGCACCCTGGAACTATCCGCTCCAGATGGCCGCCTGGAAGATCCTCCCGGCCATCGCCGCGGGCAACACCGTCGTGCTCAAGCCCGCCGAGCTGACCCCGCTGACCTCCCTGATGTTCGCGCAGGCCGCCAAGGACGCCGGCCTGCCCGACGGAGTGGTCAACATCGTCACCGGCACGGGCCGGGAGGCCGGGGAGCACCTGGTCGGCCATCCCGACGTGGTCATGACCTCCTTCACCGGCTCCACCGCCGTCGGCAAGCGGGTCGCCGAGATCGCCACCGCCACCGTCAAGCGGCTCCACCTCGAACTCGGCGGCAAGGCCCCCTTCCTCGTCTTCGACGACGCCGACCTGGAGGCCGCCGCGCACGGCGCCGTCGCCGCCTCCCTGATCAACACCGGCCAGGACTGCACCGCCGCGACCCGCGCCTACGTCCAGCGCCCCCTGCACGACGCCTTCGTCGCCCGCGTCGCCGAGCTGATGGAGAGCGTGCGCCTGGGCGACCCCTTCGCACCCGGCACTGACCTCGGCCCGCTGGTCTCGCACGCCCAGCGCGACCGGGTCGCCGGTTTCGTCGAGCGGGCCCGCGGCTACGCCACCGTGGTCACCGGCGGCGAGATCCCGGGCGGCGAACTCGCCGCAGGCGCGTACTACCGGCCCACCCTCATCACGGGCGCCGCGCAGGACAGCGAGGTGGTCCAGTCCGAGATCTTCGGCCCGGTCCTGGTCGTCCTGCCCTTCGACACCGACGACGAGGGCATCGCGCTGGCCAACGACACCCCCTACGGACTCGCCGCCTCCGCCTGGAGCCGGGACCTGTACCGCGCGAACCGGGCCACCCGCGAGATCAAGGCGGGCTGCGTCTGGGTCAACGACCACATTCCGATCATCAGCGAGATGCCCCACGGCGGCTACAAGGCGAGCGGCTTCGGGAAGGACATGAGCGCCTACTCCTTCGAGGAGTACACGCAGGTCAAGCACGTGATGTACGACAACACGGCGGTCGCCGCGAAGGACTGGCACCGCACGATCTTCGGGGACAGATAGCCACCCTGCCGCCGGACCAGCGGCCAGCACCCATCCCGAAAGGGCAACGCGCATGGAGCAGTTCGAGCCCGACCACCTCTCGGCGGCGCAACTCGCCGCGATGCGGCGCAGCCTCACCAGCGGGCGCGGCGCCCTCACCCGCCGCTCGCTGCTGCGCGCCTCCGGAGTCGGAGCGCTCACCGTCGCAGGCCTGTCCTCCCTGACCGCCTGCGGCATCCCGCCCGCCAGGCGCGACGGAACGCCGGTGGCCTCCGACGACCACTCGGAGCAGGAGAAGGAGATCAACTTCTCCAACTGGACCGAGTACATGGACACCAGCGAGGACGAGAAGACCCGCCCCACGCTGGACGAGTTCACCCAGCGGACCGGCATCAAGGTCAAGTACACCGAGGACATCAACGACAACGTCGAGTTCTTCGGCAAGATCCGCCCGCAGCTCGCGGCGGGCCAGGACACGGGCCGCGACCTGATCGTCGTCACGGACTGGCTCGCCGCCCGCATCATCCGGCTCGGCTGGGCGCAGAAGCTGGACCCCTCCCACCTGCCGCACGCCTACGCCAACCTGATCCCGCAGTTCCGCACCCCCGACTGGGACCCGGGCCGCTCCTACAGCTATCCCTGGACCGGCATCGACACCGTCATCGCCTACAACACCAAGGCCACCGACGGGAAGAAGGTCGACTCCGTCACGCAGATGCTCGACGACCCCTCCCTCAAGGGCCGGGTCGGCTTCCTCACCGAGATGCGCGACAGCGTCGGCATGACCCTGCTCGACCAGGGCAAGGACCCGGCGAAGTTCACCACCGCCGACTTCGACGGGGCGATCGGCCGGCTCCAGAAGGGCGTGGACACGAAGCAGATCCGCCGCTTCACCGGCAACGACTACACGGCCGACCTCGACAAGGGCGACCTCGCCGCCTGCCTGGCCTGGGCGGGCGACGTCATCCAGCTCCAGGCCGGCAACCCGGACATCCAGTACGCCATCCCCGCCCCCGGCTACATCACCTCCAGCGACAACCTGCTCATCCCGGTCAAGGCCCGCCACAAGGCCAACGCGGAGAAACTGATCGACTTCTACTACGAGCCCCCGATCGCCGCGCAGCTGGCCGCCTTCATCAGCTACGTGTGCCCGGTCGAGGGCGTCAAGGAGGAGCTGGCCAAGATCGACCCCGCGCTCGCGGACAACCCGCTGATCGTCCCGGACAAGGCGATGGCCGCCAAGGCCCGCGCCTTCCGCTCCCTGAGCAGCGAGGAAGAGACGGCGTACGAAGAGAAGTTCGCCAAGCTCATCGGTGCCTAGCGCTGCCCGGCGCGACAGCGCCCGGCGCCTCCCGCCCGGCGCCCGGCCGGCGCCCGTCCGGAGACCTGCTCCGGGCCGGCGCCCGCCGCGCAGCGCCCGGCCCGCCCCGGCGACCGAGTCCTTGACCCTTCCCCAACCACCCCCGGGACCCACCCATGACTGACAAGACCGCGGGCGGCGACGTCCGCCTCACCGGGATCAGCAAGCACTACGGCACCTTCACCGCCGTGCACCCGCTGGACCTGACCATCCCCCAGGGCTCCTTCTTCGCCCTGCTCGGCGCCTCCGGCTGCGGGAAGACCACCACCCTGCGCATGATCGCCGGACTGGAGGAGCCCTCCACCGGCACGGTCCACCTCGGCGACCGGGAGGTCACCGACCTGCCGCCGTACAAGCGCCCGGTCAACACGGTCTTCCAGAGCTACGCGCTCTTCCCGCACCTGAGCATCTACGAGAACGTCGCCTTCGGGCTGCGCCGGCGCGGCATCAAGTCCGTCAAGAAGCAGGTCGACGACATGCTGGAGCTGGTCCAGCTCGGCCAGTTCGCCCAGCGCCGGCCGCACCAGCTCTCCGGCGGCCAGCAGCAGCGCGTCGCCGTCGCCCGGGCCCTGATCAACCACCCGCAGGTGCTTCTCCTCGACGAGCCGCTGGGCGCCCTCGACCTCAAGCTGCGCCGCCAGATGCAGCTGGAGCTCAAGCGGATCCAGACCGAGGTCGGCATCACCTTCGTGCACGTCACGCACGACCAGGAGGAGGCCATGACGATGGCCGACACGGTCGCCGTGATGAACGGCGGCCGCGTCGAGCAGCTGGGGGCCCCGGCCGAGCTGTACGAGAACCCGGGCACCACCTTCGTCGCCAACTTCCTCGGCACCTCGAACCTGATCGAGGCCGCGGTGGAGTCCGCCGGCTCCGAGGTGGTGGTCTCCGCCTCCGGCACGACGCTGCGGCTGCCCGCGGGCCGCTGTGCGACCACCCCTTCCACCGGCGGGAAGCTGCTGGTCGGGGTCCGCCCGGAGAAGATCTCCCTGGTCCACGCCGACGAGGAGCACACCCTCGCGGCGGGCCGCAACAAGATCCCCGGACGCATCGCCGCCTCCTCGTTCATCGGCGTCTCCACCCAGTACGTCATCGACAGCCCGGTCTGCCCCGAGCTGGAGGTGTACGCGCAGAACATCGAGCGGGACGCCCGGCTCGTCCCGGGCGCCGAGGTGATCCTGCACTGGAACCCGGAGCACAGCTTCGGCCTCGACGCGGCCCAGGACATCGACGCGGGCATCGAGACGGTCGAGGAGTCCGCGTGACCGTGACAGCCGCGCCGCCCCAGGCGCCCGCCCCCGCCGAACCCCCGGTCCACAAGCCGGCCCTGCGCAAGCGGCTGGTCCCGTACTGGCTGCTGCTGCCCGGCATCCTGTGGCTGCTGGTCTTCTTCGTCCTGCCGATGGTCTACCAGGCCTCCACCTCGGTGCAGACCGGCTCCCTCGAAGAGGGCTTCCAGGTCACCTGGCACTTCCAGACCTACTGGGACGCCTTCACCGAGTACTACCCGCAGTTCCTGCGCTCCCTGCTGTACGCGGGCACCGCCACCGCGCTGTGCCTGCTCCTCGGCTACCCGCTGGCCTACCTGATCGCCTTCAAGGCGGGCCGCTGGCGCAACCTGCTGCTGGTACTGGTCATCGCCCCGTTCTTCACCAGCTTCCTGATCCGCACCCTCGCCTGGAAGACGATCCTGGCCGACGGCGGCCCGGTGGTCGCGGTGCTGAACAGCATCGGCTTCCTCGACGTCACGAGCTGGCTCGGCATGACCCAGGGGGACCGGGTGCTGGCCACACCGCTCGCGGTCGTCTGCGGTCTGACGTACAACTTCCTGCCCTTCATGATCCTGCCGCTGTACTCCTCGCTGGAGCGCATCGACACCCGCCTCCACGAGGCCGCCGGGGACCTGTACGCCCGCCCCGCCACGGTCTTCCGGAAGGTCACCTTCCCGCTGTCCATGCCGGGCGTGGTCTCCGGGACGCTGCTCACGTTCATCCCGGCGAGCGGCGACTACGTCAACGCCGAGCTGCTCGGTTCGACGGACACCCGGATGATCGGCAACGTCATCCAGTCGCAGTACCTGCGGATCCTCGACTACCCGACGGCGGCCGCGCTGTCCTTCATCCTCATGGCGATCGTGCTGATCATGGTCACCATCTACATCCGCCGAGCGGGGACGGAGGACCTGGTCTAGTGTCCAAGCCCATCACGCGCAGCCCACTGGCCTGGATCCGGCGCAACCTGGTCGTCATCGCGGGCCTCGGCACGCTCGCGTACATGATCCTGCCGAACCTCGTCGTGACCGTCTTCTCCTTCAACAACCCCTCGGGGCGGTTCAACTACGCCTGGCAGGAGTTCTCGCTCGACGCGTGGAAGGACCCCTGCGGGGTCGCCGACCTGTGCGGCTCCCTCTCGCTCTCGCTCCAGATCGCCCTGTGGTCCACCCTGGCCGCGACCGCTCTGGGCACCGCGATCGCCTTCGCGCTCGTCCGCTACCGCTTCCGGGCGCGCGGCGCGGTCAACTCGCTGATCTTCCTGCCCATGGCCATGCCCGAGATCGTGATGGCGGCCTCGCTGCTGGCGCTCTTCCTCAACATGGGCATCCAGCTGGGCTTCTGGACGATCCTGATCGCCCACATCATGTTCTGCCTCAGCTTCGTCGTCGCCGCCGTCAAGGCGCGGGTCCTGTCCATGGACCCCCGGCTGGAGGAGGCCGCCCGCGACCTCTACGCGGGGCCGGTGCAGACCTTCGTACGCGTCACCCTGCCGATCGCCGCCCCGGGCATCGCGGCGGGCGCGCTGCTCTCCTTCGCGCTCTCCTTCGACGACTTCATCATCACCAACTTCAACTCGGGCAACACCGTCACCTTCCCCATGTTCGTGTGGGGATCGGCCCAGCGCGGTACGCCCGTGCAGATCAACGTCATCGGCACGGCGATGTTCGTCATCGCGGTGCTGGTGGTCCTCGCCGGCCAGATGGCCGGCAACCGCCGCAAGAAGGCACAACCGAAGTAGACCCCTGTAGGGAGTTGGAAGCCATGGCCCCAGTCGCCATGCGTAGTGTTGCGAAATCCCTTTCCGAAGCGAAGCCGGTCCCGTACTGGCTGGACGACCCCGGCAAGCCCGCCGCGCAGCCGGCGCTCACCACCGACGAGCGGTGCGACCTGCTGGTGATCGGGGCCGGCTACAGCGGCCTGTGGACCGCGCTGCTGGCCAAGGAGCGCGACCCCGGCCGGGACGTCGTGCTGATCGAGAGCAAGGAGGCGGGCTGGGCCGCCTCCGGCCGCAACGGCGGCTTCTGCGCCGCCTCCCTCACCCACGGGTTCGCCAACGGGCTGTCCCGCTGGCCGGACGAACTCGCCCGGCTGGAGGACATGGGCGCCCGCAACCTCGACGCCATCGAGGAGGCCGTCGCCCGCTACGGCATCGACTGCGACTTCGAGCGCACCGGCGAGATCGACGTCGCCACCGAACCCCACCAGGTGGAGGAGCTGCGCGAACTCCACGAGGAGGCCCGGCGCCTCGGCCTCGCCGGCGGCTCCGAGTGGCTGGAGGGCGAGGCCCTGCGCGCCGAGGTCGACTCCCCGACCTTCCTCGCGGGCCTGTGGGACCGCGACGGCGTCGCCATGCTCAACCCGGCGAAGCTGGCCTGGGGCCTGAAGCAGGCCTGCCTCGACCTCGGGGTGCGGATCTACGAGAACACCCGCGGCCTCAAGCTGGCCTCCGCGGGCCGCGGGATGACCGTGCAGACCCCGTACGGGACGATCCTCGCCCGCCGGGTCGCGCTGGGCACCAACATCTTCCCGTCGCTGGTCCGCCGCATCCGCCCGTTCACCGTGCCGGTCTACGACTACGCGCTGATGACCGAACCGCTGACCGAGGAGCAGCTCGCCGCCGTCGGCTGGAAGAACCGGCAGGGCCTGGGCGACAGCGCCAACCAGTTCCACTACTTCCGCATCACCCCCGACCACCGGATCCTGTGGGGCGGTTACGACGCCGTCTACCCCTACCGGGGGAAGCTCGACTCCGAGTACGACCACCGCCCCGAGACCTACCTCACGCTCGCGGAGCACTTCTTCACCGCGTTCCCGCAGCTGGAGGGCGTGAAGTTCAGCCACGCCTGGGGCGGGGCCATCGACACCTGCTCGCGCTTCTCGGCCTTCTTCGGCACCGCGCACTCCGGGAAGGTGGCCTACGCGGCCGGCTACACGGGGCTCGGGGTCGGCGCCACCCGCTTCGGCGCGGACGTGATGCTGGACCTGCTCGACGGCCTCGACACCGAACGCACCCGGCTGGAGATGGTGCGGTCCAAGCCGATGCCCTTCCCGCCGGAGCCGTTCGCCTGGACCGGGATCACCCTGACCAAGTGGTCCCTGGCCCGCGCCGACACCCACGGGGGGCGGCGGAACCTGTGGCTCAGGACCCTGGACCGCCTCGGCCTCGGATTCGACAGCTGACCCGTTCATCCGCCGACCCGTTCATCCCCTGTCCGGTTCCTCCCCTGTCCGGCGCCCGCACGCCGGGCGCCCTCCCGTCGATCACCGTGTGACCCGATTCACTGCCACGGAGTAACGGAACCCGCGTCATAGCCGCCCCCGGACCCGCTCTCTCCCGGTGAGAACCCTTCACCGGAGCGCGAGACGAACGGAGGCCGGGCGATGACCGACCCGGAAGCCAGGGTGGCAGTGGAATGGCTGGTGACGGCGGCGCCGGATCCCGAAGCCTGCCGGTGGGAGTGGGAGCGCAACCCCCACGGGGTCGCCCTGCTGCCCGCCGGCCGGCGCTGGGACGTGCTGATCCTGCCCGGGGGCCTCGGGCAGGCCACCCTCGACGTGCTGTACCTGCTCCTCGACCGGCCCGGCCCGGTGCTCGCCGACTTCGGCGACTCCCGGCTGGGCTTCTTCGTACCGGCGGGGACGGCCTCAGGCTGGATCGGCACCGGCGTACGGGGAGCCGGCCGCGGGAGCTGGATCGTGGTCCCGTACCCCGGCCGGGCGACCGGCGGGGTGCGCTGGGTGGTGCTCCCGGACGCGTGGGGGACGCTCACCGACCCGGCCGTACTGGAGCTCGCCCTGCACGAGGCGGCCGCGCGGGTGCTGGCGGAGGAGGGCCGGACGTCTTGACAAGGGCATTGGTCTGGACCATGTTGGGCGCCGCTGACCCCCTCCATCCCCCCACGCCCCGGAGGCAGTTGTGCGCAGAGCCTGGTCCCTCCTTACGGCCGCCGCCCTGGCGGCGGCCGGATTCCTCGCCGCGGGACCGCCCGCCGCGGCGGCCGACGCCGACCTCGTGCGCAACGGCGGCTTCGAGGCCGGCCTCGACGGCTGGAACTGCTCGGGCGGCAGCGGAGCCCCCGTCACCACGCCCGTCCACGGAGGGAGTTCGGCCCTCCGGGCCACCCCGGCCGGCCAGGACAACGCCCGCTGCTCCCAGACCGTCACCGTCGCACCGGACTCCGCCTACACCCTCGGCGCCTGGGTGCAGGGCGACCACGTCTACCTCGGTGCGGCCGGGACCGGTACCACCGACGTGTCGACCTGGACGCAGAGCCCGGGCGCGTGGAAGCAGCTGACCACCAGCTTCCGCACCGGCCCGGCCACCACCTCGGTGACCGTCTGGACCCACGGCTGGTACGGCCGGCCCGCCCACTTCACCGACGACCTCAGCCTGGTCGGCCCCGACCCGGGCGGCCCCGGCCGCCGGCGGCCCCCACCGGCCTGACCGCCTCCGGCGCCACGGTGAGCAGCGTCGGCCTCTCCTGGACGGCGTCCCCCGGCGCCACCTCGTACAGGGTCCACCGGGACGGCGTCGCGCCGCTCACCGTCACCGGCACCACCGCGACGGTGACCGGCCTGGCCGCCGCCACGACCTATGCCTTCCAGGTCAGCGCGGTGAACGCGGCGGGCGAGTCCCCCAGGAGCGCGACCGTCCCCGCGACCACGGCGAGCAGCCCTGGTGACCCAGGTGACCCGGGCGGCGGCCTCCCGGCGCACGCCCTGGTCGGCTACCTGCACACGAGCTTCGCCAACGGCTCGGGCTACGTCCGGATGGCCGACGTCCCCGCCTCCTGGGACGTCATCAACCTCGCCTTCGGCGAACCCACCTCGGTGACCTCGGGCGACATCCGCTTCCAGCTCTGCCCCGTGGCCGAATGCCCCGAAGCCGAGACCCCGGCGGAGTTCAAGGCGGCCGTCAGGGACAAGCAGGCGGCGGGCAAGAAGGTGCTGATCTCGATCGGCGGCCAGAACGGACAGGTCCAGCTCGCCACCACGGCCGCCCGCGACACCTTCGTCTCCTCCGTCAGCAAGATCATCGACGAGTACGGGCTCGACGGCCTGGACATCGACTTCGAGGGGCACTCCCTCTCCCTGGCCACCGGCGACACCGACTTCCGCGCCCCCACCACCCCGGTCGTCGTCAACCTGATCTCGGCCGTGAAGACCCTGAAGGCCAGGTACGGCCCGGACTTCGTCCTGACCATGGCCCCGGAGACCTTCTTCGTCCAGCTCGGCTACCAGTTCTACGGCTCAGGCCCCTGGGGCGGCCAGGATCCGCGCGCGGGCGCCTACCTCCCCGTCATCCACGCCCTGCGCGACGACCTCACCCTGCTCCACGTCCAGGACTACAACTCGGGCCCGATCATGGGCCTCGACAACCAGTACCACTCCATGGGCGGCGCCGACTTCCACATCGCCATGAACGACATGCTGCTCACCGGCTTCCCGGTCGCGGGCAACACCTCCCGGGTCTTCCCGCCGCTGCGACCCGGGCAGATCGCCATCGGGCTCCCGGCCACGACGAACGCGGGCAACGGCCACACCCCGCCCGCCGAGGTGAACAAGGCCCTGAACTGCCTGACGAAGAACACCGACTGCGGCGGCTACCGGACCCACGGCACCTGGCCCGCCCTGCGCGGCCTGATGACCTGGTCGATCAACTGGGACCGCTTCGGCGGCTGGGAGTTCAGCCGGAACTTCGACGGCTACTTCGGCGGCTGAACCACCGCACCGACAGCAGCAGCGGCACGCACAGGAACAAGCTGGCCACGACGTCCGAGGGCCAGTGGAAACCTCGCAGCACCAGCCCCGCGGCCGTAGCCCCCGTCAGCGCGAGGGCTACGGCCGCAGGCCAGTTCCGGCGGGTGTACGGGGAGACGAGCAGCGCCGCCCCCGCGTAGGCGACGACAGCGGTGGCCGTGTGGCCCGACGGGTAGTAGCCGGCCGCCCAGGGCTCCAGCGGCCCCGGCCGGGCGGTCCACGCCTTGAGCGGCACGACCAGGGCCGGCACCAGGGCCATGGCCAGCCCCGCCGCCAGGGCACCGCGCCGGTCGCCGCGCCAGGCCGCGTACGCCATGGCCAGGACGAGGACGGGCACGGCGACCGGGATGTTCCCGAGGTCCGCGAGGCGTTCGGTGACCGCGTCGGGCGCGCTGCGCACCAGGGCGCGGCTGAGGCGCTCGTCGGCGGTCAGCAGGGGGCCCGTGACCAGGACCTGCCAGGTGATCAGGGAGAGGGCCAGCAGGCAGAACGCCGCCGGGAGGATGGCCGGCCGTCCCGGAACAGGGGGGATGGTTCCGGGACGGCCGCCCGGATCGGGTCGCCGTCCGCCCCGGGGGGTTTGGGGCCGACGACCGTCCGATCGGTGAGGAGTGTGCGCGAACGCAGGCCCAGTGCGGCGCTGGGGAAGCCCGGTACTGGTGTCGCCCCCGGTCTCCCGGGAGCGGGGTGTCTCACTCATCTGCAGAAACCGTACGGCAGCGAAAGAGGGACCGACAGCAGGATCGCGTTCCCGCCATCGGCCCCCCACACTCTCTTCACAGCGCCCGCCCGTTACCGGTGGTAGAGGCGGCGCGCCGCGAGCGGGTGTTCTACCCGTTCGCTCAGATGCCCGCGAACGCGGCCTCGATGATGTCCAGGCCCTCGTTCAGCAGGTCCTCGCCGATGACGATCGGCGGGAGGAAGCGGAGCACGTTGCCGTAGGTGCCGCAGGTGAGGACGAGCAGGCCCTCGGCGTGGCAGGCCTTGGCGAGGGCGCCGGCCGCCTCCGGGAACGGGGTCTTGGACGCAGGGTCCTTGACCAGCTCGATCGCGATCATGGCGCCGCGGCCGCGGATGTCGCCGATGATGTCGTACTTCTCCTGCATGGCCGTCAGGCGGGCCTTCATGACGGACTCGATCTTCTTCGCCGCGGCGTTGAGGTCGAGCTCCTTCATGGTCTCGATGGAACCGAGCGCACCGGCGCAGGCCACCGGGTTGCCGCCGTAGGTGCCGCCCAGGCCACCCGCGTGCGCGGAGTCCATGATCTCGGCGCGGCCGGTCACGGCGGCGAGCGGCAGGCCGCCCGCGATGCCCTTGGCGGTGGTGATCAGGTCGGGGACGATGCCCTCGTCCTCGCACGCGAACCACTGGCCGGTGCGGCAGAAGCCGGACTGGATCTCGTCGGCGACGAAGACGATGCCGTTGTCGTTGGCGAACTTCACGATCGCCGGCAGGAAGCCCTTGGCCGGCTCGATGAAGCCGCCCTCGCCGAGGACCGGCTCGATGATGATCGCGGCGACGTTGTCGGCGCCGATCTGCTTGGTGATCTGGTCGATCGCCTGGGCGGCGGCCTCGGGGCCGCAGTTCTCGGCACCGGTGGGCCAGCGGTAGCCGTAGGCGACCGGGACGCGGTAGACCTCGGGGGCGAACGGCCCGAAGCCCTGCTTGTACGGCATGTTCTTCGCGGTCAGCGCCATCGTCAGGTTGGTACGGCCGTGGTAGCCGTGGTCGAAGACGACGACCGCCTGGCGCTTGGTGTACGAACGGGCGATCTTGACGGCGTTCTCGACGGCCTCGGCACCGGAGTTGAACAGCGCCGACTTCTTCGCGTGGTCGCCCGGGGTCAGCTCGGCGAGGGCCTCGCAGACCTCGACGTAGCCCTCGTACGGCGTGACCATGAAACAGGTGTGCGTGAAGTCCGCGAGCTGCGCGGAGGCGCGGCGCACGACGGCCTCGGCGGAGGCGCCGACCGAGGTCACGGCGATGCCGGAGCCGAAGTCGATCAGGCGGTTGCCGTCGACGTCCTCGATGATGCCGCCGCCCGCGCGGGCCGTGAAGACGGGGAGCACGGAGCCCACGCCGCCGGCCACCGTCTCGAGGCGGCGGGCCTGCAGCTCCTGCGACTTGGGGCCGGGGATCGCGGTGACGATGCGGCGCTCCTGCGGGACAGCGGTCATAGAGGGCTCCTGGGGGGTGTTTTCGGACGCACTTGTGTCTTTGTCCGCAGGCTAGGCCCGGGGGAGGGGGTACTGCATGCTCCGTTCGGGAGTGGTGCCCGCGTGTCCTTGTCCGTGACGGCCATAGGAAGGCCGGGCGCCTGTCTTGTGGACAGTGCCCCGCCGGGGGCCCTGCCGCCGGGCACCGGGCACTAGATTGAGCGCCGCAGCGCACGGCACGGTCAGGGGGCAGGGGTTTCATGGACACCGAGGGCACGCACGACGCACGGACCACCCGCGCAGGCCACGTCCCGAGGCCCGCCGACCCGCCGGCCGCGTCTCCTCCGCCGCCCGTGCCCGGCTCCGCCCCGCCGAAGCCCGCCCACGCGCCGGCCGTCGGGCCGTCGCTGGCGGACTGGCTGCGCGCCCCGCGCCCGCAGGCGGAGCCGGGCGTCTGGAGGTTCCGCCACAAGCCCAGGGAGGGCGAGGAGGCGGAGTCTGTCACCGACCGATCGCTGCTGACCGGAGCGGTCATCTCGTTCCTGGCGTGCGTACTGGCCTGGTCCCTGCTGACCAACAACTACATCCCCTACGCCGACCTTCCTTTGAAGCTCTTCACCCCTCGGGACTGGTGGTCGTTCGGCGGTGGAGCCGCCGACCGCCGGGGTATGGCAGCCATCCAGGCCTATGAGCTGCTGCTGACGGGGGCGCTGGTCTTCTGGTTCAGTCGGCTTGGCTCCTGGGGCCTGGCCTTCGGACGTCTCGTCGCGGCGCACGGTGGCGGACCCCGCGTCGCGGGCGCGGCGTTCGTGGCCCTCTTCGTGGCGATGCTGATCTCGACGAAGACCCTCCCCGCGGACCCTCTGGTCTTCGGGTACGTTCCCTTCCGTGAGCTGAGCCCGGTGGTCGGGCTCGTGGTGAACCTGCTGCTGTACGTGGTGCTGTACGGGCCCGTCGTCTACCTCTTCCTCCGACTGGCCGACGGGCGGGGCCCGCGCGGCTCTGCCCAGGGGGCGGCCCACCCCGCCACGGAACAGCCAGGCCAGCACGTCGAGGACCCCGCCGGATGGCCGCAGGTGCGGGCCGCCGGGCTCGGGGAGGTGGCCGAGAGGCTGGGTGGGGAGATCGCTGCCGGGCGGATGAACGACGTGGACTACGCGCGGATCCGGCGCGCCTGGGAGTCCGTGCGCGTCGACCCCGCACGGCTGCGGGCCTTCGCCGAGGCCGTCCGGGACAAGGGCGCCGGCGCCTGCGTCCACCCCTCCGGGGACCGGGACCTGCCCGCCCGGGCCGCCCGGCACGACCTGCTGGCCCGCCAGGTGCTGCTGGGCTCCGCCGTGGACGGGGCGCGGAACCCCTACGCCCGCCGCGGCACCGGCCTGGCCCTGGACCCCGACGTCCTGGGCACCTCCCTGCTGGCCGTCGGTCCCTCCGGCACCGGCAAGACCTCCCGGCTGGTACGGCCCGTCGTGGAGTCCCTCGCCCTGCAGGCGCTCGCCGGCCAGGCCGCCGTCGTGGCCGTCGGCGCGGCCGGGGCCCGGCTCGGCCCGGACTCCGCCTACGACGTCGTGGTCCGCGTCGGGGACCCGGCCTCCGTCTACGACCTCGACCTCTACGGCGGCACCACCGACCCCGACGAGGCGGCCACCCTGCTGGCCGAGGCCTTCGTCGGAGACCTCCCGGGCGTCGACGTACGCCGCGCCGCGACCGCCCTCGCCCAGCTGCTCGGGCCGTTCCGCGCCGCTTACGGCCGCTTCCCCGCCGTGCCCGAGCTGCGCGAACTGCTCGACCGGGTCCCGCCCTCCCTCGCGGGGCTGCGGCGCGCCCTGGAGGACGCCGGGCAGCTCTCCATGCTGCGCGAGCTCGACGCGCGGGAGCGCCAGCACGGCACCGCCGCCGACCCCGGACCGGCTCTCGCCGACCGGGTGGCCCTGCTCGACCGGCCCGCCTTCGCCGCGTTCTTCCACGTGGGCGACGTCGAGGGCACCGGCCGGGGACGCCCCTTCTCGCTGCGCGCCCTGGAACACCCGATCCGGGTCCGCGTCGACCTGCCGGAGCGCGGCCACGCCGACGCCTCCCGCATGCTGGCCCGGCTGCTGCTCGCCCAGTTCAACGCCGCGGCCGCGGCCCGCACCGACCGCTCCCTCTTCGCCTTCCTCGCCATCGACGACGCCTCGCACACCCTGACCCCGGAGACCGTCCGGGGCGTGCAGCGGCTGCGTTCGGCGAACGCGGGCGTCCTGCTGACGCTGCGCACGCTGGACGACGTACCGGAAGCCCTGCGGACGCCCCTGCTCGGTGCCGTCGGCTGCCGGATGGCCTTCTCGGGGGTCACCACCTGGGACGGCAAGCGCTTCGCGGAGGCCTGGGGCACCGAATGGGTGGAGACGCGGGACGTCACGCACCGGACCGTCTTCGCCGACCAGCCGCTGACCCGGGCCATCCACGCCTTCCGCAAGCTCGTCACGGGCAAGGCGGTGACCACGGACGCGGTCACCGTGCGGCAGGTGGAACGGGAGCGCTGGTCCGCCTCCGACCTGGCGCACGCCGTGCCGCCCGGGCACGCCGTGCTGTCGCTGACCTCGATCCGCGGGGAACGGGCCGCTCCGCTGCTCGTCGAGCTGACCGGGACGATCTGAGCCGGGGGCGGCCCCGGACAGCCCCGACCCGTACGGGGTGGCAGAATCGAGGGGAGCCGTTCATACGTCACGGCGAAAAGCGCAGACGGCTGGCGCTTGCTCCTCCCCGACCTCCAGCACCTCAGCACTTCCAGCACCTCCGGCGCCTCCTGCACCTCCGCCGTCCCGCCGCCCCCTCCCGCTAAGGCCCCTGGTAACCGATGCCGCTCACCCTCGCCTCGCTCGTCCAGCACTCGGCGCTCAAGCTCAGCGTCCGGGCGGGGGAGAGCCGCCTCGACACCCCGGTGCGCTGGGCCCACGTCAGCGAGCTGGCCGACCCCGTCCCGTACATGGAGGGCGGGGAACTGCTGCTGATCACCGCCATGAAGCTGGACGCCGAGGACCCCGAGGAGATGCGCCGGTACGTACGCCGCCTCGCCGCGGCGGGGGTCGTCGGCATCGGCTTCGCGATCGGCGTCAACTACGAGGCGGTCCCGGAGGCGCTGGTCCAGGCCGCCCGGGCCGAGGACCTGCCCCTGCTGGAGGTGCCGCGCCGCACCCCCTTCCTCGCGATCAGCAAGGCCGTCTCCGCGGCCCTCGCCGCGGACCAGTACCGGGCCGTGACCGCCGGCTTCGAGGCGCAGCGGGAACTGACCCGGGCCGCCCTGTCCGCCGACGGGCCCGCCGACCTGGTGGCGCGGCTGGCGGCGCACGTGCACGGCTGGGCCGCGCTGTACGACACCTCCGGCGCGGTCGTCGCGGCCGCCCCCGACTGGGCCGCCCGGCGGGCCGCCCGCCTCACCCCCGACGTGGAGCGGCTGCGGGAGCGGCCCGCGCCCGCCAGCGCCGTGGTCGGCGGCTCCGACGACCGGGTCGAGCTCCAGTCGCTGGGCACCGGCCGCCGGGCGCGGGGCGCGCTCGCCGTGGGCACCGGGGCCCCGCTGGGCACGGCCGAGCGGTACGCCGTGCACTCCGCGGTGGCCCTGCTCACCCTGACCACCGAGCGCTCGCGGTCCCTGCACGACGCCGAGTCCCGGCTGGGCGCGGCCGTGCTGCGGATGCTCCTCGCCGGCGAGGCCGAGCACGCCCGGGCCGTGGCCGGGGATCTGTACGGGGCCCTGCTGGAGGCGCCGTTCCGGCTGATCGTGGCCGAACCGGCGCTGGCGGGCACGGCCCAGCCCGAGGGGCTGGCGCTGCTCGCCGACGCGGTGGAGTCGGCGGCCGCCCGCACCGGCGAGGCGCTGCTGGTGGTGCCCGAGCCCGGCCGGCTCGTGGTCCTGGCCGCAGACGGGGGCTCGGCCGTACACGCCTGCGCGGACCACGCGGAGGCGCTGGAGTCGCGGCGCGGGCGCGAGGCCACCGGGCCGGAACCGGACGAGCTGGTGGTCGGCCTGTCCGCCCCCGCCGGGCCCCCGGGCGTGGCGGCGGCCATGAAGCAGGCCGACCAGGCCCTGGCGGTGGCCCGGCGCCGCGGCCGGCCGCTGGTCGAGCACGAGGAGATGGCAGCCGGCTCCGTCCTGCCCCTGCTGGCCGACGAGGCCGTACGCGCCTTCGCGGACGGCACGCTGCGGGCCCTGCGCGAACACGACGCGGTGGGCCGGGGCGACCTGGTGGCCTCCTTGCAGGCGTGGCTCTCCCGCCACGGCCAGTGGGACGCGGCCGCGGCCGACCTCGGCGTCCACCGGCACACCCTGCGCTACCGGATGAAGCGGGTCGAGGAGATCCTGGGCCGCTCGCTCGACGACCCGGACGTCCGCATGGAGCTGTGGCTCGCCCTGAAGGCCGCCTCCACCCCCGGCTGAGCGGTCCGCCGCCCGGGGCACCGGCGCCGCCGGGCACGACACTGACAAACCGGCGCGGCGCGGACGGCGTGTACTACACGCCGGACAAACGCCGAATCCCCGGCGGAGTCCTACGGTGGAGGGGACAAGGACCCGCCCCCAGCCACCGCTGGGAGGTACCGCCAGCACACTCCGAAGGGCCGGGATTCGCATGACTTCCACCCACGCCTTCTGGCTCGCCGGCCGCCAGGCCACCGGCGAGGACAGCTTCGACGTCCACTCCCCGTGGGACGGCCGCCTGGTCGGCACGGTCAGCGTGCCCACCGACGCGCAGGTCGAAGAGGCTGTGGCCGCGGCGTACGCCGTGACGGCGGAGTTCTCCGCGACCCCCGCCCACGTACGGGCCGCCGCCCTGGACCACGTGTCCAAGCGGCTCGCCGAGCGCACCGAGGAGATCGCCCAGCTGATCTCCGCCGAGAACGGCAAGCCGGTCAAGTGGGCGCGCGGTGAGGTCGGCCGTGCGGTGTCCGTGTTCCGCTTCGCCGCCGAGGAGGCCCGCCGCTTCAACGGCGGAGAGGCCCAGCGCCTCGACACCGACGCCGGCGGCGTCGGCCGTCTCGCCCTCACGCGCCGCTTCGTCAAGGGGCCGGTCCTCGGCATCGCGCCGTTCAACTTCCCGCTGAACCTGTGCGCCCACAAGGTGGCCCCGGCCATCGCCGTCGGCGCGCCGATCATCCTCAAGCCGGCCCCGGCCACCCCTCTCTCCGGGCTGATCCTGGGCGAGCTGCTCGCCGAGACCGACCTCCCGGTGGGCTCCTGGTCGGTCCTGCCGGTCGCGAACGACAAGATGCCCGCCCTGGTCAAGGACGAGCGCCTCCCCGTCATCTCCTTCACCGGCTCCGACACCGTCGGCTACGCCATCCAGCAGTCGGTGCCCCACAAGCACTGCACCCTGGAGCTCGGCGGCAACGCCGCGGCCGTGGTCCTGGACGACTGGGCCTCCGAGGCCGACCTCGACTGGGCCGCGACCCGTATCGCGACCTTCTCGAACTACCAGGCCGGCCAGTCCTGCATCTCCGTGCAGCGCGTGATCGCCGACGCGACCGTCTACGACCGCCTCGTCGAGAAGGTCGTCGCCAAGGTCCAGGCGCAGGTCACCGGTGACCCCTCCGACGCGGCCACCGACGTCGGCCCGCTCGTCTCCGAGGCCGCCGCCCAGCGCGTCGAGTCCTGGGTGGACGAGGCGGTCTCCGCCGGAGCCAAGCTGCTCACCGGCGGCAAGCGCGAGGGCGCCTCGTACGAGCCCACCGTCCTCGCGGAGGTCCCGGCGGGCGTCAAGCTCGCCACCGAGGAGGTCTTCGGACCGGTCCTGACGCTGACGAAGGTCGAGAACACCGACGAGGCCTTCGCCGCCGTCAACGACTCGAAGTTCGGTCTGCAGACCGGCGTCTTCACCCGTGACATCCAGGTCGCCTTCCGCGCGCACCGCGAGCTCGAGGTCGGCGGTGTGATCATCGGTGACGCGCCGTCCTACCGCGCCGACCAGATGCCGTACGGCGGCGTCAAGCAGTCCGGTGTGGGCCGCGAGGGTGTCCGCTACGCGATGGACGACTACACGTACGAGCGAGTCCTGGTCCTGACCGGCCTCGACATCTGATCTCGTACGGCCAAAAAGCCGACGGCCGGAGCCTACTGTGCGGGGGCTCCGGCCGTCCCCCTTTTCCACCTCGCCCAGAACGGGTACGACTGACAGGCAGCACCGGCCGGCAGGCCGGTACCACCGACTCCGGCGGCGAGGTGAGCCCCCTCATGTCCGCAACACAGCCCGCACAGCCCGTACAGCCCGGCACGCAGCCCAAGGTGACCGAGCGCGAGGCACGGCAGGTCGCGGAAGCGGCCCGGGAACAGGACTGGCGCAAGCCCAGCTTCGCCAAGGAACTGTTCCTGGGACGGTTCCGGCTCGACCTGATCCACCCCCACCCCCTCCCCGCGGAGGAGGACGTCCGGCGCGGCGAGGCCTTCCTGGCCCGGCTGCGGGAGTTCTGCGAGACCTCGATCGACGGGGCCCTCATCGAGCGCGAGGCGAAGATCCCCGACGAGACGGTGCGCGGGCTCAAGGAGCTGGGCGCCCTCGGCATGAAGATCGACCCCAAGTACGGGGGCCTCGGCCTCACCCAGGTCTACTACAACAAGGCGCTCGCCCTCGTCGGCTCGGTCAGCCCCGCCATCGGCGCCCTGCTCTCCGCCCACCAGTCGATCGGCGTGCCCCAGCCGCTGAAGATGTTCGGGACCCAGGAGCAGAAGGACGCCTACCTGCCCCGGTGCGCCACCACCGCCATCAGCGCCTTCCTGCTCACCGAGCCCGACGTGGGCTCCGACCCGGCGCGCCTGGCCACCACGGCGGTCCCCGACGGGGAGGACGCGTACGTCCTCGACGGCGTGAAGCTGTGGACCACCAACGGGGTCGTCGCCGACCTCCTCGTCGTCATGGCCCGGGTGCCCAGGAGCGAGAACCACCGGGGCGGGATCACCGCCTTCGTCGTGGAGGCCGACTCGCCGGGGATCACCGTCGAGCACCGCAACGCCTTCATGGGCCTGCGCGGCCTGGAGAACGGCGTGACCCGCTTCCACCAGGTACGGGTCCCCGCCGCCCAGCGGATCGGCGCCGAGGGGGCCGGGCTGAAGATCGCCCTGACCACCCTCAACACCGGCAGGCTGTCGCTGCCCGCCATGTGCGTCGGCGCGGGGAAGTGGTGCCTGAAGATCGCCCGCGAGTGGTCCGGCGTCCGCGAGCAGTGGGGCAGGCCGGTCGCGAAGCACGAGGCGGTCGGCGCCAAGATCTCCTTCATCGCCGCCACCACCTTCGCCCTGGAAGCCGTCGTGGACCTCGCCTCCCAGATGGCCGACGAGGACCGCAACGACATCCGCATCGAGGCGGCCCTCGCCAAGCTGTACGGCTCCGAGATGGCCTGCCTGATGGCCGACGAGCTCGTCCAGATCCGCGGCGGCCGCGGCTTCGAGACCGCCGAGTCCCTCGCGGCGCGCGGCGAACGGGCCGTCCCCGCCGAGCAGATGCTCCGCGACCTGCGCATCAACCGGATCTTCGAGGGCTCCACGGAGATCATGCACCTGCTGATCGCACGCGAGGCCGTCGACGCCCACCTGTCGGTCGCCGGAGACCTCATCGACCCCGAGAAGGACCTGGGCGACAAGGCGAAGGCGGGCGCCCGCGCGGCCGGCTTCTACGCCCGCTGGCTGCCGAAACTGGCCACCGGCGCGGGCCAGCTGCCGGGCACCTACCGGGAGTTCCACCCCGGCGGTCACCCGGACCTGGCCACCCACCTGCGCTACGTGGAGCGCAGCGCCCGCAAACTGGCCCGGTCCACCTTCTACGCCATGTCGCGCTGGCAGGGCCGCATGGAGACCAAGCAGGGCTTCCTCGGCCGGATCGTCGACATCGGCGCGGAACTCTTCGCGATGAGCGCCGCCTGCGTCCGCGCCGAGCACCTGCGGGCCACCGGCGACCACGGCCGCGAGGCCTACCAGCTGGCCGACGCCTTCTGCCGGCAGTCGCGGATCCGCGTCGAGGAACTCTTCGGACGGCTCTGGACCAACACCGACGACCTCGACCGCACGGTGGTCCAGGGCGTCCTGTCCGGTACCTACACCTGGCTGGAGGAAGGCGTCCTCGACCCCTCGGGCGACGGCCCGTGGATCGCCGACGCCACCCCCGGCCCCTCCACCCGCAAGAACGTCCACCGCCCCCTTCGCTGATCCCCGCCCGCCTGCGATCATCGCCGCACGCCGACAGGCGTACGCGAGCGGTGACGGGGAATCGGATGCATGTGGACGCTGACCGGGAGAGCAGGCGGCTGGCCTGGTGCGTGGCGCTGCTGCTGCGCCACGCACCGGACGCCGTGGCGGCCGCCCTGCTCGGCCGCCTCGACGCGGCCACCCGCCGCTACCTCTGCCGCGACGAGTACCTGCCGGCTCCCGTCGTCACCCTTCTGCTGCGCGGCGGCAGCGACGAGGACCGCCGCACCATCGCCCGCAACCCCCAGGTGCTCGGCCGTCCTCTGGCCGGGCTGCCGGGCCCGGCGCGGTACGCGGCCCGGCCCGGCCCGGGGCCCGGGCTGCTCGCCACCCTGGGCGCCGAGCTGGGCCGCGGGACCGGGCCCGGGACCCCGCCCCTGACCGGCGCGGAGCTGATCGCCCTGCTGCGCCGCCACGGCCGCCGGCGCCCGCGCGTCCCGCTCGACGTGCTCACCCTGCCGTACGCGCTCGACCCCGCGGCGCTGCTCCGCGAGCACGCCCGCGATCCGCTGCCGCCCGGCTCCGTCGAGGCCCTGCTGCTCGTGGCCGGGCTGGACCGGCGGGACTGCCTGGCCCTGCTCGACACGCGTGCGCAGGGCTCGTACGGCCCCGGCTGGCACCGCCCCGCCGTGCGCGCGGTGCGGACCGGCAGCCTGACCTTCGACGAGCTCGCGGCGGCCGTGGCGCCGGCCCACCGCACCCTGCTGCTCGGCCAGGCCCACGGCACCGGCGGGCTCGCCTGGAACCTGGCCGAGTGGGCCGGGATGCGCTCGGCCCTGCAGCGCGTCCTGCGCCCCGCGCTGGGCGACGACCCGCGCCTGTGGGCCGAGCTGCAGCGGCACGCCCCGGGCTTCACCGGCACCCTGCCCGAGCTGGCGGCCGCGGTGGCGGCCGGGACCGCGCCCGGGCCGCCGTCCGCGTCCACGGCCGGCGCCGGGCCGGACCTCGCCGAGGCCGTGGCGGCGCTGGCTCCGGCCTCCCCGGAGCCCGTCGGCGGCGTGCAGCGCGAGCTGGCCCTGGCCAGCCTGGCCGTGCCCAACGCCATGGGCGACCTGCGCGAGGACGTGCGGTGGGTCCGCGCCTGCCTCGACGCGGGCCTGCTCACCGGCACCGACGTGATCGACCACAAGGCCCCCGCCGCCTGGGCGCTGGACGAGGCCCACTGGCTGGGGGACGTGGACCACCCCGACCGCCACGACCGGCCGCGGGCCGTCCTCGCCGCCCGGGCCGAGGCGGACCGGCTGTTCGCCGACGCCCTCGGCACGGACGCCGACGCCTGGTGGGGCGCGGCCCGCTCCCTGCCCGAGTTCGCCGGGACGCTGCCCGAACTGCTCGCCGGGGTCGTTCACGGGGACTCCGTGTCCAACCGCTCCTGACTTGCGGCAACAATGGGGGCATGAGCGACCGCCAAGCCCCCCTTGCCGATCCGCACCTCCTCTTCGACGGCGCGGGCGGCACCCGGGACATCGTCATCCTCGGCTCCACCGGGTCCATCGGCACCCAGGCCATCGACCTCGCCCTGCGCAACCCGGACCGGTTCCGGGTGACCGCGCTGTCCGCGGCGGGCGGGCGGGTCGGGCTGCTGGCCGAGCAGGCCCGGCTGCTGCGGGTCAGCACCGTGGCCGTGGCACGCGAGGACGTCGTACCGGCCCTGAAGGAGGCGCTGAGCGCCCAGTACGGCCCGTCCGAGCCGCTGCCCGAGATCCTGGCCGGTCCCGGCGCGGCGACCGAGCTGGCGGCCTCCGAGTGCCACACCGTCCTCAACGGGATCACCGGTTCCATCGGCCTCGCGCCCACCCTGGCCGCACTGCGGGCCGGCCGGACCCTGGCCCTCGCCAACAAGGAGTCGCTGATCGTCGGCGGCCCGCTGGTCAAGGAGCTCGCGAAGCCGGGCCAGATCATCCCGGTGGACTCCGAGCACGCGGCGCTCTTCCAGGCGCTCGCCGCCGGCACCCGGGCCGATGTGCGCAAGCTCGTGGTCACCGCCTCCGGCGGCCCCTTCCGCGGCCGCACCCGCGCCGAGCTCGCGGGTGTCACCGTCCAGGACGCGCTCGCCCATCCCACCTGGGCCATGGGTCCGGTGATCACCGTCAACTCGGCCACGCTGGTCAACAAGGGGCTGGAGGTCATCGAGGCGCACCTGCTCTACGACATCCCCTTCGAGCAGATCGAGGTCGTGGTCCACCCCCAGTCCTACGTGCACTCGATGGTGGAGTTCACGGACGGCTCCACCCTCGCCCAGGCCACCCCGCCGGACATGCGCGGGCCCATCGCGATCGGGCTCGGCTGGCCCGAGCGGGTCCCGGACGCGGCCCCCGCCTTCGACTGGACCAAGGCGTCGGCCTGGGAGTTCTTCCCGCTGGACACGGAGGCGTTCCCCGCGGTGGGCCTGGCCCGGCACGTGGGTGCCCTGGGCGGTACGGCCCCGGCGGTGTTCAATGCGGCGAACGAGGAGTGCGTCGAGGCGTTCCTGGCCGGTCGGCTGCCGTTCACAGCAATCATGGATACGGTCTCTGCCGTGGTCGATGAGCACGGCACGCCGGACGCGGGAACCTCCCTCACCGTCCTGGACGTCCTCGAAGCGGAGACCTGGGCCAGGGCCCGGGCACAGGAGATGGCGGCTCGCGCCGCCGTGGAGGCGGGCGCATGACGATACTGCTCACGGCGATCGGCGTGGTCATCTTCGTGATCGGGCTGCTGTTCTCCATCGCCTGGCACGAGCTCGGCCACCTCTCCACGGCCAAGCTCTTCGGGATCCGCGTACCGCAGTACATGGTCGGTTTCGGCCGGACCATCTGGTCGCGCCGGCGGGGCGACACCGAGTACGGGCTCAAGGCCATCCCGATGGGCGGCTACATCCGCATGATCGGGATGTTCCCGCCAGGCGAGGACGGCAAGGTCACCGCCCGCTCGACCTCGCCCTTCCGCTCGATGATCGAGGACGCCCGCTCGGCGGCGTACGAGGAGCTGCGACCCGGCGACGAGTCGCGGCTCTTCTACACGCGCAAGCCGTGGAAGCGCGTGATCGTGATGTTCGCCGGCCCCTTCATGAACCTGGTGCTGGCGCTGGCGATCTTCTTCGGCGTGTGGATGACCTTCGGGATCAGCCAGACGACCACCCAGGTCGCGACGGTCTCGCCCTGCGTCATCAAGCAGAGCCAGAACCGCGAGGTCTGCAAGGACGGGGACCCGGCGGCCCCCGCCAAGGCGGCCGGCCTCCAGGTGGACGACCGGATCGTCGCCTTCAACGGCCGCAAGGTGGAGGACTGGACCGCCCTCCAGCAGAAGATCCGCGACACCGTCGGCCCCGCCACCGTCACGGTGGTCCGGGACGGCCGGGAGCTGACCCTCCCGGTGAACCTGATCGCCAACCAGGTGGCCAGGACGGACGGCCACGGCGGGTACGTCAAGGGCGAGTACGTGACGGCCGGCTGGCTCGGCTTCACGCCCCGGAGCGAGATCGCCGCACTGTCCTTCGGCCAGTCCGTGGACCACATGGGCGAGATCGTGGCCAACAGCGTGCAGGGGCTGGTCCAGCTCCCGGCCAAGGTCCCCGCCCTGTGGGACGCCGCCTTCAACGGCGGCGAGCGCGAGCCCGACTCCCCGATGGGCATCGTGGGGGCGGCCCGGATCAACGGGGAGATCGCCACCCTGGACATCCCGGCCGAGCAGCGGATGTCGATCATGCTCAACGTCCTGGGCATGTTCAACCTCTCGCTGTTCCTGTTCAACATGCTGCCGCTGCTGCCGCTGGACGGCGGGCACATCGCGGGCGCCCTGTGGGAGTCGGTCCGGCGCAACGTGGCGCGGCTCTTCCGGCGCGAGGACCCGGGCCCCTTCGACGTGGCGAAGCTGATGCCCGCCGCCTACGTGGTGGCCGGGGTGTTCGTCTGCTTCACGCTGCTCGTGCTCGTCGCGGACGTGGTGAACCCGATCAAGATCACGTAGTCGCGGCGGCTACCACGGCCGGCCGGGGCCGGGCACGCATCGTGCCCGGCCCCCTACGTTCGGGTGGCACGGCCGTCCGGATGCGTGGGGGCGGCGGCGCTTGGCGTAATCTCGGAGGCTGGAGCCCGCGCCGGTCTCGGGACCTTGATCCACACCTTGGGGTTGCACAGCAGATGACTGCCATCTCTCTCGGAATGCCGTCCGTGCCGACGAAGCTTGCCGACCGCCGGGTCAGCCGCAAGATCCAGGTCGGTTCCGTGGCCGTCGGAGGCGACGCACCCATCTCGGTGCAGTCGATGACCACCACCCGCACCTCCGACATCGGCGCCACGCTCCAGCAGATCGCCGAGCTGACCGCCTCCGGCTGCAACATCGTCCGCGTGGCCTGCCCGACCCAGGACGACGCCGACGCGCTCTCCGTGATCGCCAAGAAGTCGCAGATCCCGGTCATCGCCGACATCCACTTCCAGCCCAAGTACGTCTTCGCCGCGATCGACGCGGGATGCGCCGCGGTCCGTGTGAACCCGGGCAACATCAAGCAGTTCGACGACAAGGTCAAGGAGATCGCGAAGGCCGCGAACGACGCGGGCACCCCGATCCGGATCGGCGTGAACGCGGGCTCCCTCGATGCCCGGCTGCTGAAGAAGTACGGCAAGGCCACTCCCGAGGCGCTCGTCGAGTCCGCGCTGTGGGAGGCCTCCCTCTTCGAGGAGCACGGCTTCAGCGACATCAAGATCTCGGTCAAGCACAACGACCCGGTCGTCATGGTCAACGCCTACCGCCAGCTGGCCGCCGCCTGCGACTACCCGCTGCACCTCGGCGTGACCGAGGCCGGGCCCGCCTTCCAGGGCACCATCAAGTCCGCCGTCGCCTTCGGCGCCCTGCTCTCCGAGGGCATCGGCGACACCATCCGCGTCTCCCTCTCCGCCCCGCCGGCGGAGGAGGTCAAGGTCGGTATCCAGATCCTGGAGTCGCTGAACCTCAAGCCGCGCCGCCTGGAGATCGTCTCCTGCCCGTCCTGCGGCCGGGCCCAGGTCGACGTGTACAAGCTGGCCGAGGAGGTCACGGCGGGCCTGGAGGGCATGGAGGTCCCGCTGCGCGTCGCGGTCATGGGCTGCGTCGTCAACGGCCCGGGCGAGGCCCGCGAGGCCGACCTCGGCGTCGCCTCCGGCAACGGCAAGGGCCAGATCTTCGTGAAGGGCGAGGTCATCAAGACCGTTCCCGAGTCGAAGATCGTGGAGACCCTCATCGAAGAGGCGATGAAGATCGCCGAGCAGATGGAGAAGGACGGCGTGATGTCCGGCGAGCCCACCGTCGCCATCGGAGTCTGATCTTCCACGGCCCGGCCCCGCTCCCCGTCCGGGGAGCGGGGCCGGGTTTTTCGCGGTCCGTGGGACGCGGCATCCTCCAGTGGTGCCGGGTACAGTGCGGAGACCAGCAGACTTGTACGGTGAGGCCCCAGTGTTGACGCAGACCACCACCCGGGTCCTTGAGCCCAGTGATCTCGACGCCGCGCTCGAAGTCCTCGGACGCGAGCCGGTGGCGAACGCCTTCGTCACCTCCCGGGTCCAGGTCGCCGGCCTCGATCCGTGGCGCCTGGGCGGCGAGATGTGGGGCTGGTACGCCGACGGCGAGCTGCGCTCCCTCTGCTACGCCGGTGCCAACCTGGTCCCCGTCTGCGCCGTACCAGACGCCGTGCGCGCCTTCGCCGAGCGGGCCCGCCGCACCGGTCGCCGCTGCTCCTCCATCGTCGGCCCCGCCGACGCCACCCGGCTGCTGTGGCACCTCCTGGAACCCAGCTGGGGCCCGGCCCGCGACGTCCGCTCCCATCAGCCCCTCATGATCATCGAGGAGCCGTCCGCCACCGTCCGGCCCGATCCGCAGGTCCGCCGGATCCGCAAGGACGAGATGGACCTGATCATGCCCGCCTGCGTGGCCATGTTCACCGAGGAGGTCGGCATCTCGCCGATGGCCGGCGACGGCGGGCTGCTCTACCAGGCCCGGGTCGCCGAGCTCGTCGGCAGCGGCCGTTCCTTCGCCCGCGTCGAGGACGGCAAGGTCGTCTTCAAGGCGGAGATCGGCGCCGCCACCGCACGGGCCTGCCAGATCCAGGGAGTGTGGGTGGACCCCGCATTCCGCGGCCGGGGCCACTCCGAGACCGGGATGGCCGCCGTCGTCGCGTACGCCCTGCGGGACGTGGCACCCGTGGTCAGCCTCTACGTCAACGACTTCAACACCGCCGCGCGGGCGGCCTACCGGCGGGTCGGCTTCCGGGAAGTCGGCGCGTTCATGAGTGTCCTGTTCTGACCGGACACCGGCCCCCGCCGCCATACCGGAGCGGCACTACCCCGCAGTAAGGTCGCGGCATGCTGCCAACTCCCGGGGGCGACGACCCCGTCCGCCCCGCCGGCCTCCGGATCGGCCCCCTCGACCTCGCCGCCCGCGTGGACGAGGCCCTGCGCGTGCAGGCGGTCGCCTTCGGCCTCAGCGAGGAAGAGGTCGGCATCCGGCGCTACATCGTCCAGCGCCACATGGCCTGCGGCGGAGCCCGCGCGCTCGGGGCCTTCACCGAGGACGGGTCGCTCACCGGGTTCGTGTACGGGATGCCGAACGACCGCACGTACTGGTGGTCCACCGTCGTCGAGCCCTACCTGCGGGCCGACGGCCTCGACGGCTGGCTCGACCACTCCTTCGTGATCACCGAACTCCACGTCCACCCCGGCTTCCAGGGCCACGGAGTCGGCCGCGCGCTGATCACCCGCATCACCGACGGCGCCGCCGAGCCGCGCTCGATCCTCTCCGCCATCGACACCGACAGCCCGGCCAGACGGCTCTACGGGGCCCTCGGCTACACGGACCTCGCCCGCCGGGTCCACTTCCCGAGCGCGAGCCTCCCGTACGCCGTCATGGGCGCCCCGCTGCCGCTGCGCCGGCCCTGAATCCGGTACCGGGGCCCGGAGCACCCCCGGTAACCTCCCGGTATGTCAACGCAACACGTGCAGCGCATGTCCCGCCTCCTCGCCAAGACCCTCCGCGAGGACCCGGCCGACGCGGAGACCGTCAGCCACCGCCTCCTGGTCCGCGCCGGGTACGTGCGGCGCAGCTCGGCCGGGGTGTGGACCTGGCTGCCGCTGGGCAAGCGGGTCCTGGAGAACGTCTCGCGCATCGTCCGCGAGGAGATGGATGCGATCGGCGCCCAGGAGGTGCTGCTGCCGGCGCTGCTGCCGAAGGAGCCGTACGAGGTCAGCGGGCGCTGGTCGGAATACGGCGACCTGCTGTTCCGGCTCCGGGACCGCAAGGGCGCGGACTATCTGCTCGGCCCGACCCACGAGGAGATCTTCACCCTGCTGGTCAAGGACCAGTGCACCTCGTACAAGGACCTGCCGGTCATGCTCTACCAGATCCAGACCAAGTACCGCGACGAGGCGCGGCCCCGGTCGGGCGTGCTGCGGGGGCGCGAGTTCCAGATGAAGGACTCGTACTCCTTCGACGTGTCCGACGAGGGCCTGGAGGAGTCGTACCGGCTCCACCGAGAGGCGTACGTCCGGATCTTCGAGCGCCTCGGGCTGGATCACCGGATCGTCTCCGCGGTGTCCGGCGCCATGGGCGGATCGGCGTCGGAGGAGTTCCTGGCACCGGCGCCGGCCGGCGAGGACACCTTCGCGGACTGCCCCTCCTGCGCCTACGCGGCCAACACGGAGGCCGTCACCTTCGCCCTGGCGCCGGTCGCCGGGGAGCACCCGGCGCTGGAGGAGGTGGACACCCCCGACACCCCGACGATCGAGACGCTCGCCGCGCACCTGGGGGTCCCCGCCTCGGCGACGCTGAAGAACCTGCTGGTGAAGGTGGACGGCGAGATCGTGGCCGTCGGCGTGCCGGGCGACCGGGAGGTGGACCTCGGCAAGCTGGGCGAGCACCTGGCGCCCGCGGTCGTGGAACTGGTGACGGCGGAGGACTTCGAGGGCCGCTCCGACCTCGTACGGGGCTACGTGGGCCCGCAGGGCCTGGAGAAGGTCCGCTACCTGGCCGACCCCCGCGTCGCCCCCGGCACCTCCTGGGTCACCGGGGCCAACCGGGCCGACACCCACGCCCGGAACGTGGTCTGCGGCCGCGACTTCGAGGTGGACCAGTACCTCGACGTGGTCGTCGTGGAGCCGGGCGACCCCTGCCCCTCCTGCGGTACGGGCCTGCGGCTCGACCGGGCGATCGAGATCGGGCACATCTTCCAGCTGGGCCGCAAATACGCGGACGCCTTCGGGCTCGACGTCCTGGGCCGCGAGGGCAAGCCGGTCCGGGTCACCATGGGCTCGTACGGCATCGGCGTCTCCCGCGCGGTGGCGGCGCTGGCCGAGCAGACGGCCGACGAGCGCGGGCTGTGCTGGCCGGCGGCCGTGGCCCCGGCCGACGTCCACGTGGTGGCGGCGGGCAAGGCGGTCCCGCTCGCGCTGGCGGAGGAGGCGGCCACGGCGCTGGCCGCCAAGGGCCTGCGGGTGCTGTTCGACGACCGCCCGGGCCTGTCCCCGGGGGTGAAGCTCACGGACGCGGAGCTGATCGGCGTCCCGTGGATCCTGGTCGCGGGCCGCCGCTCCGCGGAAGCGGTCGTCGAGCTCCAGGACCGCGCGACGGGAACCCGCGAGGAACTGCCGCTGACGGAGGCCCTCGCCCGCCTGACGTAGCCGGCGGGCCGGGCCCCGGGACGGGCCGGCGGCCGGCCCCGCGCAGCCGGCCGGGCCCGGTCCGGCCGGTCACGCGCGGAGCCGGGCGGCGGCGCTGCGGCTGCGACGGTGGTCGCCAGGGCCCGGCCCGGGCCGCCACGGCTCGGCCGGCCGGTGCCGGGGGCAGTGATCGGCCGGACCCGCCCTAACGGCGCCGGCCGTCCGGGTCCGGCGGGGGCGGCGACGGGGCGTCCAGGTACAGGCCGTCGGCCGGGCCGCCCGGTGCGGCGGCGGGCGGGGACCCACCCGGAAGCAGCTCCGCCGGGGGCGCCGGCGGAGCGTCCGCGGCCCGGCCGGCAGCCTGCGGTCCGTCGACCACGGCCGGCCCGGGGCCCTCGGTGGCCGGGCCGGCCGGGGCCGGGTCCTCGTGCGGGACGGGCGCCGCGGGCGAGGGCGCGGAGCGCTCCAGGAAGCGCAGCAGTTCCACCGGGAACGGCAGGACCAGGGTGGAGTTCTTCTCCGCGGCCACCGCCACCACCGTCTGCAGCAGACGCAGCTGGAGCGCCGCGGGCTGGTCGGACATGACCCCGGCCGCCTCGGCCAGCTTGTGCGAGGCCTGCAGCTCCGCATCCGCGTTGATCACACGGGCGCGGCGCTCGCGGTCCGCCTCCGCCTGCCGGGCCATCGACCGCTTCATCGTCTCCGGCAGGGACACGTCCTTGATCTCGACGCGGTCGATCTGCACGCCCCAGCCCACCGCCGGGCTGTCGATCATCAGCTCCAGCCCCTGGTTGAGCATCTCCCGGTTGGACAGCAGGTCGTCCAGGTCCGATTTCCCGATGATCGACCGCAGTGAGGTCTGCGCCATCTGCGAGACGGCGAACCGGTAGTCCTCCACCGCCACGACCGCGTTCGCGGGGTCGACGACCTTGAAGTACACGACGGCGTCCACGCGGACCGTGACGTTGTCCCGGGTGATGCCCTCCTGGGCGGGCACCGGCAGCGTCACGACCTGCATGTTCACCTTCCGCAGGCGATCCACGCCGGGGACGATCAGGGTGAATCCGGGGCCCCGCACGTCCTCGCGCAGCCGTCCGAGGCGGAACACCAGGCCCCGCTCGTACTGCTTCACCACCCGCGCGGCGGCGCCCACGTAGAGCGCGACGCCCGCGCCGGCCGCGATCACCGCTGTCAGGAGTTCCTCGACCATGACGGCCCCCTGCCGGACATCCGTCCGTACCCACGGTATGCCCTAAAGCCAGGCGGCGAACTCCAGCAGCATCTCCGCGTCCCGGTGCCGCCCCGCGGCCAGCGCCCGGTTCCCCGACTCGACGGCCCGGAACAGCGTCCAGCCCCGCAGCCGGTCCCGGTCCACCTCCAGGGCGTCGGCCAGCTTGTTGACGCGGCGCCGGGCACCCGCCGCCCCCGTCGAGGAGGCCACCTGGTCGTCCAGCCGGTCACGGACCAGCCGGGCCAGGTCGTACGCGCGCTCGCCGACCAGCGGGTCCGGGCCCACCGTCAGCCACGGCGCGCGCTCGCCCGCCAGCACCTTGCCCTGCCGGAAGTTCCCGTGCAGCAGGAGCTCCTCCGGCGGCGCGGCGACCAGCTCGTCCCGGAAGGCCAGGGCGGCCTCGGCCAGCGTCCGGACCTCCGCGGGCGCCGCGCGCAGCGCACGGGACTGGCGGTCCGTGCGCTGGTCCACCGTCTCCCAGCGGTGTCCGGCCGCCGGCGCCACCCAGAGCCTGCGCAGGGTGCCGCAGGCCTCCAGCAGCGCCTTCGCCTCCGGCAGCGACCTCAGCGAGACCTCGGGGTGCAGCCGCTCGAGCAGCAGCGCCCCGTCCTCCTCGTGGTGGCGCGTGTCGAGGACCCGTACGGCCCCGAAGCCGCCCCAGTGGGCCAGCGCGGCCAGCTCCCGGTCCGGGCGGGCGTGCGGCGGGGCGAGCTTCAGCGCGGCCGGGGTCCCGTCGGCGTACCGGACGAGGACGACCAGGCTGCTGCGCCCGCCCGGGGCCTGCACCCGCTGGGCCTGTACCTGGCGCCGGGCCAGCGCGGCCTCGGTGAGCCCGGGCAACTGCCCCAGCCAGTCCGCGTCCTGCGCCGATTCCGGCGTCTCGCCGAGCGCCCGTACGAGCCGCTGCGGCGGTTCGAAAGCCATGCGTGCGTGGTCCCTTTCAGCCGTGCCGGGGCCCCTGCGGCGTGGTCAGCGCTTTTCCGTGAGCCCAGGGAAGGCTACGCCGACACCGCGCCAGCGTGCCGCGCGCACGGCCGAGGCGCTCAGCGCGTCGGCCGCCATGCGGCGCAGCGGACCCTCCGCAGCGCGCACCAGGTCCGAGTACGCGCCCGCCACCCGGTCCTCGATGTCGGCGGCCAGCCGCTCGGCGTCGGCGGGGGTGCGCACCTCGAACGGCAGGGCGTACGCCGCCTCCGAGGGCCGGGGCGCACCGCCCAGCTCCCGCACGGTACGGACGAGCGCGTCCCGCCGCGCCAGGTGGCCGCTGTACGCCTCCCGGGCCTCGGTGGCACGGGCGCCCGCGGTCCGGGCGCCGATCACCCCGTAGCCGTACGCGGCCGCGTGCTCGGCGGCGAGGGCGGCCTGCGCGGCCTCCAGGGCGCCTGCGGAGGAGGCGGACGGCTGGGGCTTCACGACGTGGCTCCGGGGGTCGAGGTCAGCAGGTAGGTGTGGACGGCGCCGCAGGCGGCCACGGAGGCCAGCAGCCGGGCCAGCTCCCCGGGGGCGCCGGCCAGCTCGACGGTCCGGGTCTCCGACAGGCTCCGCTCCGCGTCCGCGAGGGCGGTCAGGGCGTCGGCCTCCCCGGCCGGTACCGGCGCGGGCACCCCGGCCGGGGTCACGCCGGAGGGCGTCGCCGAGGGGGATCCCGAGAACGATCCGGGGGCCGGCTCCGGCCCGGCCAGGGCCGTCACGTGCGCGGCGACGGCGGTGCGCAGCGGCGCGAGCCGCTGGGCCAGGGCCGGATGGGCGGCGGTGGTGGCGTCGTAACGTTCCAGCAGCCGCGCACTGTCACGGACGGCCGCTTCCCGCATCTGCCGTTCGGGTGGAACCGCGGCGCCGGCGCCGCGTGAGTCCCCGCCGGAGCACCCGGTGAGGAGTGCGGCGCCGGCCGATCCGGCGAGGCCGGCGAGCAGGCTCCTGCGCGAGGGGCTCGATGGCAGAGTCCAGGGCACGGCGACGTCCTCGGGGGTGATGGCGGGACAGGGTGTGATCACGGTACCCGGGGCCCCGCCCCGAGGGCGGACGGCAACACCCTCCGCGACCGGATACCCTTTGACCTGACACACGACGGAAAACCACAACAGCACACGCGGCCGAGGAGTCACCCGGATGAGCACCACCCAGAGCGACAGGCTGCGCGGACTGCTGGAGCCGCTCGTCGCCGCCAAGGGCCTGGACCTCGAAGAGATCGAGCTGTCCAAGGCGGGCAAGCGCCGGATGCTGCGGATCATCGTGGACTCCGACGAGGGTGTGGAACTGGACGCGTGTGCGGAGCTGAGCCGTGAGGTCTCCGACCAGCTCGACGCATCCGACGTGATGGGCGAGGACGAGTACGTCCTCGAAGTCAGCTCCCCGGGCGCCGACCGCCCGCTGACCGAGCACCGTCACTACGTACGGGCGACCGGACGTCTCGTGAAGTTTCAGCTCACCGCCGAGGGTGAAAAGGGTGCCGGGGAACTGGTCGCCCGCATCCTCGACGTGGACGACGAGGGTCTGGACCTGGAAGTACCGGGCGTGAAGGGCCGCAAGGCGACCGCCCGCCGCATCGCATTCACCGACATCGCCAAGGCGCGTGTCGAGATCGAGTTCAACCGCAAGGACAAGAAGGAAGAGGAGGCGTAGCCGTGGACATCGACATGAGTGCCCTGCGGGGTCTGGTCCGGGAGAAGGAGATCTCCTTCGACCTGCTGGTCGAGGCGATCGAGTCGGCCCTCCTCATCGCGTACCACCGGACCGAGGGGAGCTTCCGCCGCGCCCGCGTCGAGCTGGACCGCACCAACGGTCACGTGGTCGTGTGGGCGACGGAAGACCCGAGGGACCTCGAAGAGGGCCAGGAGCCCAAGGAGTTCGACGACACCCCGTCGGACTTCGGCCGGATCGCCGCGACGACCGCCAAGCAGGTGATCCTCCAGCGTCTGCGCGATGCGGAGGACGACCTGACCTTCGGCGAGTTCGCGGGCCGTGAGGGCGACGTCATCACCGGCGTGGTCCAGCAGGGCAAGGACCCCAAGAACGTCCTGGTCGACATCGGCAAGCTGGAGGCCATCCTGCCGGTGCAGGAGCAGGTCCCCGGTGAGGAGTACACGCACGGCCTGCGCCTGAAGGCGTACGTCGTGCGGGTGGCGAAGGGCGTCCGCGGTCCGTCCGTGACCCTCTCGCGGACCCACCCCAACCTGGTGAAGAAGCTCTTCTCGCTGGAGGTCCCCGAGATCGCCGACGGCAGCGTCGAGATCTCGGCGATCGCCCGCGAGGCCGGCCACCGCACCAAGATCGCCGTACGGTCCACCCGCTCCGGCCTCAACCCGAAGGGTGCCTGCATCGGCCCGATGGGCAGCCGCGTGCGCAACGTCATGGCCGAGCTGCACGGTGAGAAGATCGACATCGTCGACTGGTCGGACGACCCGGCGGAGATGGTCGCGAACGCCCTGTCACCCGCCCGGGTGAGCGAGGTCGAGGTCGTCGACTGGGACTCCCGCTCCGCCCGGGTGACCGTCCCCGACTACCAGCTGTCGCTGGCCATCGGCAAGGAGGGCCAGAACGCCCGCCTCGCCGCCCGGCTCACCGGCTGGCGCATCGACATCCGTCCCGACACCGAGACGGCCCCCGACGGGGACCGGGCGCGGGACGGGGAATAAAAGCGTTGCCGTCCGGGGCTGCCCGGACGGTAGACAGGTGTCATGACCGCACTGCCGCCCGGGCCGGAACCGGTCCCCGCGGCGGGTCGTGACACGGCAGATCAAGACAAAACGACAGCCGTTCGATCTTTCGCCCGCGACTTTTCGGGGGAAGGGTCGGTGCGGGGAGGTAGACTTAGGCGTGTCTGGCCGGACGCAAGCCCGCGCATGCCCCGAACGCACCTGTGTGGGGTGTCGGGAGCGAGCGGCCAAGAGCGATCTGCTGCGCATCGTGGCGATCGAGGACGAATGCGTCCCCGATCCTCGCGGTACGCTGCCCGGCCGGGGTGCCTACGTGCACCCTGCCGTGGTCTGCCTCGACCAGGCGGTCCGCCGCCGAGCGTTTCCCCGGGCCCTCCGGTCCGCCGGAGCGCTCGACACGGCGGAACTGCGCAAAGCCCTGGCCGCTGAGGCCGGGGCCACACGTAAGACGTAGAACGGCACGGATACCCCGTGCGGTCAGGTACCTCGCGAGTTGGAAGTAGGTCGAGATTGCGATGAGCACTCGATGAGTACGCGATGAGTACGCCCATGAAGTAGCAACGGTCCGGCGTAACCCGGACCTAAAAGGAGCGAAGTGGCTAAGGTCCGGGTATACGAACTCGCCAAGGAGTTCGGAGTGGAGAGCAAGGTCGTCATGGCCAAGCTCCAGGAACTCGGTGAGTTCGTCCGTTCGGCGTCCTCGACGATCGAGGCGCCGGTTGTACGCAAGTTGACTGACGCACTGCAGGGGCCCGGCGGCAACGCCGGCAAGTCCGCTGCAAAGCCGGGCGCGCCCCGCAAGGCCGCGCCCGCCAAGCCCGCGGCGCCCTCCCCGGCCGCCGCGGCACGTCCCGCCGCCCCGAAGCCCGGTGTGCCGGCGGCTCCCAAGCCCGCCGTCGCCGAGGCTCCGGCCGCTGCGACCCCGGTGACTCCGGCCGCCTCAGGCCCGCGTCCCGGTCCGAAGGCTCCGGCCGCCCCGAAGCCCGCTCCGGCGGCTCCCGTGGCGACCGAGTTCTCCGCGCCTCCGGCGGCTCCGGCCGCCCCGGCGCGCACCGAGCGCCCCGCCGCGGCTCCCGGTCCCCGTCCGGCGCAGCAGCGTCCGGCCGCGGCCCAGGGTGGCCAGGCCGGCGCCCGTCCCGGCGCCCCGCGTCCGGCCGGCACCGCTCCCGGTGCCGGGTCGCAGCGTCCCGCGGGCCCCGGCTCGCAGGCCCCGCGTCCGCAGGGTGCCCGTCCGGCGGGTCCCCGTCCGGGCAACAACCCCTTCACCTCCGGCGGCTCCACCGGCATGGCGCGCCCGCAGGCGCCCCGTCCGGCCGGCGCCCCGCGTCCCGGTGCCCCCGGCCCCGGCGGCCAGGGTGCTCCCCGTCCGCAGGGCGGCCCCGGCGGCGCCCCGCGTCCGCAGGGTCAGGGCGCAGGCCGTCCGACCCCGGGCGGCATGCCCCGTCCGCAGGGCGGCGCCCCGCGTCCGGGCGGTGCTCCCGGTGGTAACCGTCCCAACCCGGGCATGATGCCGCAGCGTCCCGCTGCCGGTGGTCCCGGTCCCCGTCCCGGTGGCGGCCCCGGTGGCCGTGGTCCCGGTGCGGGCGGTCCGCGTCCCGGTGGCGCCGGTCGTCCCGCGGGCGGCGGCTTCGCCGGCCGTCCGGCCGGTCCGGGCTCGCGTCCCGGCGGCGGTGGCGGCTTCGGCGGCCCGCGTCCCGGTGGCGGCGGCTTCGGCGGCGGTCCGGCGGGTGCCGGTGGCGGCGGTCGTCCCGGCTTCGGCGGGCGTCCCGGTGGTCCCGGTGCCCGTGGTGGCACGCAGGGCGCCTTCGGCCGCCCCGGTGGTCCGGCCCGTCGTGGTCGCAAGTCCAAGCGTCAGAGGCGCCAGGAGTACGAGGCCATGCAGGCCCCGTCCGTCGGCGGCGTGATGCTGCCCCGCGGTGGCGGCGAGACCGTTCGCCTGTCGCGCGGTGCCTCCCTCACCGACTTCGCGGAGAAGATCAACGCCAACCCGGCGTCGCTCGTCGCCGTGATGATGAACCTCGGCGAGATGGTCACTGCCACGCAGTCCGTCTCGGACGAGACGCTCGAGATGCTGGCCGGCGAGATGAACTACGTCGTCCAGATCGTCAGCCCGGAGGAAGAGGACCGCGAGCTCCTCGAGGGCTTCGACATCGAGTTCGGCGAGGACGAGGGCGGCGAGGAATACCTCATGCCGCGTCCGCCGGTCGTGACCGTCATGGGTCACGTCGACCACGGTAAGACCCGACTGCTCGACGCCATCCGCAAGACGAACGTCGTTGCGGGCGAGGCCGGCGGCATCACGCAGCACATCGGTGCGTACCAGGTCGGTACCGAGGTCAACGGTGAAGAGCGCAAGATCACCTTCATCGACACCCCGGGTCACGAGGCGTTCACCGCCATGCGTGCCCGTGGTGCCAAGTCGACCGACATCGCGATCCTCGTGGTCGCGGCCAACGACGGCGTCATGCCGCAGACGATCGAGGCGCTGAACCACGCCAAGGCCGCCGGCGTCCCGATCGTCGTCGCGGTCAACAAGATCGACGTCGAGGGTGCCGACCCGGTCAAGGTGCGCGGTCAGCTCACCGAGTTCGGTCTGGTCGCCGAGGAGTACGGCGGCGACACGATGTTCGTCGACATCTCCGCCAAGCAGGGTCTGCACATCGACTCCCTGCTCGAGGCCGTCGTCCTCACCGCCGACGCCTCGCTCGACCTCCGCGCCAACCCGGAGCAGGACGCTCAGGGTATTGCGATCGAGTCCCACCTCGACCGCGGCCGCGGTGCCGTCGCCACCGTCCTCGTCCAGCGCGGTACCCTCCGCGTCGGCGACACGATGGTCGTGGGCGACGCCTACGGCCGCGTGCGCGCCATGCTCGACGACAAGGGCAACAACGTCGAGGAAGCGGGTCCGTCGACCCCCGTCCTGGTCCTGGGTCTCACCAACGTCCCCGGCGCCGGCGACAACTTCCTCGTCGTCGACGAGGACCGTACGGCCCGTCAGATCGCCGAGAAGCGTGCTGCGCGTGAGCGCAACGCCAACTTCGCCAAGCGCGTCCGTCGCGTGTCCCTCGAGGACCTCGACTCCGTGCTCAAGGCCGGTCTGGTCCAGGAACTCAACCTCATCATCAAGGGCGACGCGTCCGGTGCGGTCGAGGCTCTCGAGTCCTCGCTGCTCCAGCTCGACGTCGGTGAAGAGGTCGACATCCGGGTCCTGCACCGCGGTGTGGGTGCGGTCACCGAGTCCGACATCTCGCTGGCGATGGGCTCCGACGCCATCGTCATCGGTTACAACGTCCGTGCGGCCGGCCGTGCCGCGCAGATGGCGGACCGCGAGGGCGTCGACGTGCGCTACTACTCGGTGATCTACCAGGCCATCGAGGAGATCGAGGCGGCCCTGAAGGGTCTCCTCAAGCCGGAGTACGAAGAGGTCGAGCTCGGTACGGCGGAGGTCCGCGAGATCTTCCGCTCGTCCAAGCTGGGCAACATCGCCGGTGTCCTCATCCGGTCCGGCGAGGTCAAGCGCAACACCAAGGCGCGGCTCATCCGCGATGGCAAGGTCATCGCGGAGAACCTCACCATCTCCGGTCTGCGCCGCTTCAAGGACGACGTCACCGAGATCCGCGAAGGCTTCGAGGGCGGTATCAACCTCGGTTCCTTCAACGACATCAAGATCGACGACGTCATCGCGACGTACGAGATGCGCGAGAAGCCCCGCGCGTAAGCGCGAGGCGGTTCGCACCGTGTCGTAACGCGTCACACCGGGGCCGGTCGGCGGAATATCCGTCGATCGGCCCCGGCCGTTGCGTGTACGGTTCTGATGACCCTGCCGAGCGACGGCCGGCAGGCCACCGAACCCGCACCGGCGGGATATCCGGAACTGCATGTACGTGGGGACTCTGTCCTTCGATCTGCTCCTCGGCGACGTCCACTCGCTGAAGGAGAAACGCTCCGTCGTCCGGCCCATCGTCGCCGAGCTCCAACGCAAGTTCTCCGTGAGCGCGGCCGAAGTGGGCGACCAGGACCTGCACCGGAGGGCCCGCATAGGGGTGGCTCTGGTGAGTGGGGACGCGGGGTTCCTCTCGGACGTACTGGACCGCTGCGAGCGGCTGGTCGCGGCGCGTCCCGAAGTGGAGCTGCTGTCCGTACGGCGGCGCTTCCACGGTGATGAAGACTGATTGCTTGTCTGCAAGAAAAGAAGGAGACGGACCAGTGGCCGACAATGCGCGGGCGAAGAAGCTGGCGGACCTCATCCGGGAGGTGGTGGCCGAGAAGCTGCAGCGCGGCGTCAAGGACCCCCGCCTCGGTACGCACGTGACCATCACGGACACCCGGGTCACCGGCGACCTGCGGGAGGCCACGGTCTTCTACACGGTCTACGGCGACGACGAGGACCGGGCCAGTGCGGCGGCGGGCCTGGAGAGCGCCAAGGGCGTACTGCGCTCCGCCGTCGGCCGGGCGGCGGGCACCAAGTTCACGCCCACCCTGACCTTCGTCGCGGACGCCCTCCCGGAGAACGCCAAGACCATCGAGGACCTCCTCGAAAAGGCGCGCACCTCCGATGCCCAGGTGCGCGAGGTCTCCTCCGGCGCCAAGTACGCCGGCGAGGCCGACCCGTACAAGAAGCCCGATGAGGACGACGACTCCGACGAGGACGCAGCCGCCCAATGAGCGACAACGCAGGCAAGACTCCGGACGGCCTTGTCATCGTCGACAAGCCGTCCGGTTTCACTTCGCACGACGTGGTCGCGAAGATGCGCGGGATCGCCAGGACCCGCCGCGTCGGCCACGCCGGCACGCTCGACCCGATGGCGACGGGCGTGCTGGTCCTGGGCGTGGAGAAGGCCACGAAGCTCCTGGGCCACCTCGCGCTCACGGAGAAGGAGTACCTCGGCACGATCCGCCTGGGCCAGAACACCCTGACGGACGACGCCGAAGGCGAGATCACCTCCTCCACGGACGCCGCCGGGGTCACCCGGGACGCCGTGGACGCGGGTATCGCCAAGCTGTCGGGCGAGATCATGCAGGTCCCGTCCAAGGTCAGCGCCATCAAGATCAAGGGTGTGCGCTCCTACAAGCGCGCCCGCGACGGCGAGGACTTCGAGATCCCGGCCCGTCCGGTGACCGTCTCCTCGTTCCAGGTGTACGACATGCGCGAGGCGGAGGCCGAGGACGGCACGAAGGTCGTCGACCTCGTCGTCTCCGTCGTCTGCTCCAGCGGTACGTACATCCGCGCCCTGGCCCGTGACCTCGGCGCCGACCTGGGCGTCGGCGGACACCTGACCGCGCTGCGGCGGACCCGGGTGGGCCCGTACAAGATCGACCGGGCCCGGACGCTGGACCAGCTCCAGGAGGAGCTGACCGTCATGCCGATCGGCGAGGCGGCCGCCGCGGCCTTCCCCCGCTGGGACCTGGACGCCCGGCGGGCTTCGCTGCTCGCCAACGGCGTGCGGATCGAGATGCCGGAGGCGTACGAACCCGGCAAGGCGGTGGCGGTCTACGGTCCGCAGGGACAGCTGCTCGGGCTCGTGGAGAGCAAGGGCGGGAAGGCGAAGTCCCTCGCGGTCTTCGCCTGACCGGCTGGCGGCATCCGCGGTCCTTCTCGGCCTCGACGTGGAGCGGTGAGCGCTCATGGACCGCTGCTCACCGCTCCACGACCCCCCTCGGGTAGGTCTTTATCCACCCGGGCCCCCTTATTCACCCGTCCGAGGAGGCGCTCGGAGTGAATGGAGGGAGCGTAGGGGGGCGCGTTCGTCTTGCGTCCTTTTCGTCCTGATCTTCCTCTGCCTACCGTCGTGAGGACGGTGCGTGGCGGGGGAGTGGTGCGGCTGTGGCGACGGACGGGGTCGGTGAGGCGAGCGGTGACGCCGGTGCGGAAGCGGTGGAACTCGTCAGGATCTGCGATCCCGCCGGGGTGTCGCGCGGCAGCGGATTCGTCGCGGACCACGCGGGGACGGTCGTCACCGGCCGGGAGGCCGTCGAAGGCCTGACCGGCGGGGTGCTGCTGCGCGGGCCGGAACCCGGGGGGCGGAGCTGGCTGGCCGGCCCGGACGACGTGACCGTGCTGCCGGGGCTCGCGCTGGCGCTCGTACGGACCGACGGACTCGGGGTGCGGCCGCTGCCGGTGGCGGCGCGCGGGACGATCGCCCCCGGGACCTACGTACGGCTGGCCGCGCGGGGATGGCGGCAGGCACGGGTGCTGGGCGGCGCGGTGGTCGGCTACCCGGCGGGGGGCCGGGACCGGAGCCGTGCCGTACCCGTCGAGCAGGCCGTGGAGCTGGCGATCGGCACGGACGGCCGGGACGCGCTGCGGCTGGGCGGGGAGGCCTGCGGGGGGCCGGTCCTCGATGCCGGAACCGGAGCGGTCCTCGCGGTGCTGGGCACCGCTCTGTGCGCGGAGCACCGGTCCGGGGACTTCGCCGTGGCCCTCGGGGCAGCGGCCGCAGCCGACCCAGCGGGCCCGCTGGCCGCGCTGCTGGAGCGCAATGCCGCGACCGTGCCGGGCCGCGGCGCGGACCTCAACCTCGCCGGCGCCCTGGAACTGACGGCGACCGCCCTGGGCGCCGCCCGCCCGCCGGGCGCCCCCGCAGCCCACCCCGTCGAGCGGCCCGGCATCGCTGCCGCACTGGCGGACTTCACGTCGGCGGACCGTCCGGTCCTCGCCCTGGTGGGCGAACCGGGCACGGGCCGGACCACGGCCCTGGCAGCCCTGGCCGCCGCCCGGGCACAGGGCCCCAGGCCGGCACCCACCCTGTGGCTGCGCGGCTGCGACCTGCGGACCGGGGACCGCTCGGTGGCCGACGCGGTGACGCGCGCGCTGGCGGAGGCGAAGGCGGCCCGCACGGGGGACCGGGCGGCGGGGGTGGCCGCCGCGCCCGCACCCTGCGGCCCGGGAGCCGCGGCCGTCCCGGTGGCGGTACCGGTCCCGGCCCTGTCCGGCGGCCGCACCCCGCACCCCGTCACGGGAGCCGGGGGCCCGGGCCTCGGCGGGTGGGCCTCGCCCGATCCGGCGGGCGTGCCCAGGGCGTCCGCTCCGCCCCAGGGCGACCCCCGGACCGCCGCCGCGGGCGCCGGGCCGGGGGTCGCCGAGCGGGTGGCGCGGCTGGGGGCGGAGGCCGGGCGGGCGCTGCTCGTGGTCCTGGACGCCGCGGAGGAGATGCCGCCGGAGCCGGCGCACCGGCTGGGGCCCTGGACCGCGGCCACCACGGCATGGCTCCGCGCGACGGGCACCCGCATGATCGTCGTCGCCCGCCCCGAGTACTGGGAGCGGGCCGGGGCCCTCTACCCGCCCGAGGCGCTGCACCGCCCGGCCCGCCCGGCCCGGCGGCTGCCGCCCGCCCTCCTCGTCGGTGACCTCGGCGCCGCCGAGGCCGAAGCCGCCCGCGCCCGTCTCGGCGTCCCCGACGGGGCCGTGCACGAGGCCGACGCCCGCCATCCGCTCACCCTCGGCCTGCTCGCCGGGATCCGCGCGGCCGGGGTCACCGACGGCCGCCCCGGCCGCGACGAGGTCTTCGCCGCCCACCTGGACCTGCTCTGCCTGCGCACGGCCGTCCGGGTCGCCGCGGCCGGGGCGGGGGCCGGCTCCGGGCCCGGGTCCGCGGGGGTGCACGGTCCCGGGGTCCGGCGGCTGGCGGCCCGGGTGGCGGGACACGTGCACGAGGCGGCCCGCCGGTGCCTGGGGTCCGGGCAGGGGCAGCTGGACCGGGCCTGCTTCGAGGAGCTGTTCCCGTGGCGCACCGGCTGGGCCTCCGCCGTACTCGTCGAGGGGCTGCTGGTGCCCGCCGGGTCCGGCTACCGCTTCGCCCACGAGGAGCTGTCCGACTGGATCCAGGGCCACCACCTCGACGTCCCGACCGCCCTCGGCTCCCTCGTCCACGGCCCCGCGGACCCGGCCCCCGTGCCCCGGCACCGGATCGGGCCCGTCCTGGAAGCCTTGCGCAGGCTCCCGCAGGACGAGCTGGGCCGCGTGCTCATGGACCTGGTCCACCGCCTCAACGGCTTCGCCGAGCAACCCCCGGCGCAGGCCCCGGACCCGGGCTCCGCGGAACCAGGCGGCCACGACCCGGGCTGGTGGGCCCGCCGGCTGCTGCGCGGGAGCCTGCTCCGGGCTCCCGACGCCCGGCCGCACCTCCCCGTCCTGCACGCCCTCGCCGAGCACGTGGCCCGGGCCGGCCCCGGGGATTTCGGCGGCCGGTTCTGGAACCGGCTCCGGCTGCCCGAGCACGACCGCCTCGACCTGCTGCGCCGCCTGCTCCCTTCCGACCCGGCCGAGGCGCTCCCCGGCGACCGCTGCCTCGACGCCGCCGCCCGCCGGCTGGCCCGCGACCCGCTGCTCGTCCAGCCGCTGCTCTGCGGCTGGTTCACGGACGAGCGGCGGCTGCGCGGCCGCCCGGGAGCCACCGTGGCCGCCGCCGCGCAGGCCCTGCTCCACACCCACCGCGGCCTCGCCGTGGACGACCTGACCGAGGTGCTCGTCGCCGCCGCGCACCCGCGCGCCGACGAGCTGCTGGCCGCGCTCGCCGAGGAGGAGCCCTCCGCCCTGTGCCGGGCCGTCGACCGCTGGGCGCACGACGAACGGCCCGCCCGCCGGGTCGCGGCCGCCGTGTACGGGCAGGCCGCCGCCCCGCACGCGCGCACCCCCGCCGACCGCGACCTGCTGCGCCACGCCGCCCGGGCGCTGCTCGCCCGCCCCGCCGACGCGGCCCTGCACGGCAGCGCGCTCGCCGTGCTGCTGTGCGACCCGCAGGTGCGCGGCCGGTACCTGCCCGAGGCCCTGGCCTGCTTCCGCGACCCGGCACGCGGCTCCCGGCTCCCGGTGCGGACGCTGGTCGCGGCCCTGCCCGTCCTGCCCGACCAGGACGAGGTGTTCGCCGCGCTGCGCGAGCGGGCCGACGGGGAGGTGGTGCGGGCCCTGGCCGCGCTGACGACGCCGGCACTGGCCCGGCGCGCGGGGGACCTCGTACGGGACCACCTCGCGCGCCGCCCCGAGGACGCCCCGGCCGGCGCCGCCTTCGTGGACCGGCGCCTCGAACAGGGCCCGTCCGCGGCTCCCGTGCTGCGTCCGCTGGTCCTGGACCTGCTCCGGTCCGCCCCGGTGGACGTCCGGTGCGAGCTGGCCCGGGTGCTGGCCGCGCCGGGCGGCGCGTCCTCGTACCCGCTGCGGGGCGAGCTGGCCGACGTACTGCTGCGCGAGGAGACCGACGCCCGGGTGCTCGACGCCTTCCTCGGGGCCGTGGCGGCCGGCGCGGGCGCCCGGCCGCCCGGCCGGACGCGGGAGCTGCTGCGGCGCACCGGGCGGCAGCTGTTGCGGGCTCCGGGCGGGCGCGCGGTGTTCGAACGGCGGACGGTGGAGCTGGCCCGCAGCGACCCGGCCTTCGGCGCGTTCGTCGCCCGCTGGCTGGCCGAGGCGGCGGCGGAGGCGGCCGCGCTGCTCGGTCCGAGCGCCCGCAGGACGGTGGAGACGCTCAGCTCCGCGCCCCCCGACGTGACGTGACATGACGGACCCGGGCACGTCCCGGGTCCGGCGCGACGCCGATGCGGGGCACCGGCCACCGGCATGGCAGTCTTAGACCTGCAATCGGCAATCAGTTCAAGGACGACACGGGTTCGGGCGAGGAGCGGTCACAGTGCAGCGCTGGCGTGGCTTGGAGGACATCCCCCAGGACTGGGGACGCAGCGTCGTCACCATCGGCTCGTACGACGGCGTGCACCGGGGTCACCAGCTGATCATCGGACAGGCCGTGGCCAAGGCCCGCGCGCTGGGCGTCCCCTCCGTCGTCGTCACCTTCGACCCGCACCCGAGCGAGGTCGTCCGCCCCGGCAGCCATCCCCCGATCCTGGCCCCCTACGACCGGCGTGCCGAGCTGATGGCCGGTCTGGGCGTGGACGCCCTGCTGATCCTGCCGTTCACGGCGGAGTTCTCGCAGCTGTCCCCGGCCGACTTCATCGTGAAGGTGCTCGTCGACAAGCTGCACGCGCGGACCGTCATCGAGGGCCCGAACTTCCGCTTCGGCCACCGGGCCGCCGGCAACGTCGACTTCCTGCGCGAGCTGGGCTCCACCTACGACTACGAGGTCGAGGTCGTGGACCTGGTCGAGCGCGGCGCGGCGGGCGGCGGCGTGCCGTTCTCCTCGACCCTGGCGCGCAAGCTGGTCGCCGAGGGCGACATGGACGGCGCCGCCGAGATCCTGGGTCGGCCGCACCGGGTCGAGGGCGTCGTGGTGCGCGGCGCGCAGCGCGGGCGCGAGCTGGGCTACCCGACGGCGAACGTCGAGACGCGCCCGCACACCGCGATCCCGGCGGACGGGGTGTACGCGGGCTGGCTGACGGCGGACGGCGAGCGGATGCCCGCCGCCATCTCGGTGGGGACGAACCTGCAGTTCGACGCGACCGAGCGGACCGTGGAGGCGTACGCGATCGACCGCGTCGGTCTCGACCTGTACGGCATGCACGTGAGCGTCGACTTCCTCGCCTACGTGCGGGGGATGGCGAAGTTCGAGTCGCTGGACGGGCTGCTGGAGGCCATCGCGGACGACGTGAAGCGGTCCCGGGTGCTGACGGACGCGTACGACGCGGAGCGCTGACGCTCCACCTGAGGACACAGACGCAAACGGGGGAGGGCCCGTACCGTCCCGGATCGGCGATCCGGGACGGTACGGGCCCTCCTTGCTGCCGTGCGCGTCAGCCGAGGCGCGGGTCCCGAGGGTCCTGCGGCGGCTGCTGCGGGTGGGGCGGGTGCGGGTGCTGTCCCGGCTGCGGGGCCGGGGGCTGCTGCCAGGGCTGGCCGGGCTGCGGGTAGGGCTGGCCGTAGGGCTGCGGCTGCGCGGGCTGCTGCGGCTGGTACCCGGGCTGGTGGCCCGGCCGGCCCTGGGGGTGCCCGTACGGCTGCTGCGGCTGGTACCCGGGCTGGGGCTGCGGGGCTCCCCAGTGGCTCTGCGGGCTCTGCTGCTGGGCCCGGACGAAGTCCTCGGCCACGAGCGCGGAGAGGTTGAAGTAGGCCTCGCGGGTCTTGGGCCGCATCATGTCGAGGTCGACCTCGGCACCGGCCGCGAGGTGCTCGTCGAAGGGCACCACGACGACTCCCCGGCAGCGGGTCTCGAAGTGCTGCACGATGTCTTCGATCTTGATCATCTTGCTCGTCTCGCGGACCCCCGAGATGACGGTGAGCGAGCGGGAGACGAGGTCGGCGTACCCGTGGGCGGAGAGCCAGTCGAGCGTGGTGCTCGCACTGCTGGCGCCGTCCACGGAGGGGGTCGAGATGATGATCAGCTGGTCGGCCAGGTCCAGGACCCCGCGCATCGCGGAGTACAGCAGACCCGTGCCCGAGTCGGTGAGGACGATCGGGTACTGGCGGCCCACCGTCTCGATGACGCGGCGGTAGTCCTCGTCGTTGAAGGTGGTGGAGACGGCCGGGTCCACGTCATTGGCGATGATCTCCAGCCCGGACGGGGCCTGCGAGGTGAACCGCCGGATGTCCATGTACGAGTGGAGGTACGGGATCGCCTGGACGAGGTCCCGGATCGTGGCCCCGGTCTCGCGTCGGACGCGGCGCCCGAGGGTGCCGGCGTCCGGGTTCGCGTCGATGGCGAGGATCTTGTCCTGGCGTTCGGTGGCGAGGGTGGCACCGAGGGCGGTGGTGGTCGTGGTCTTGCCGACGCCGCCCTTGAGGCTGATGACGGCGATGCGGTAGCAGGACATCACCGGGGTGCGGATCAGTTCCAGCTTGCGCTGGCGCTCCGCTTCGGCCGCCTTCCCGCCGAAGCGGAACAGGCCGCCGCCGCCCCCTCCGCCTGCGCCGCCACCGTTGTTCCTGGGCTTCTGCTTGTTGCGCAGCAGACGGTCGGAGGACAGCTCGACGGCGGCCGTGTAGCCGAGCGGAGCGCCGCCGCCGGCCTGGCCGGCCCCGTAGCGGGGGTCGTGCGCCTGGGGCGGCTGGGGCTGCTGATGAGACGGCTGCTGCTGGGACTGCTGCGGTGCGGCAGACCAGGGAGCGGCCCCGTGCGGGTCGAACTGCTGTTGCTGTTGCTGTTGCTGTTGCTGTTGCTGCTGCTGAGCCGGAGCCTGCGGCTGGGCAGGGGCGGGGGCCTGCGGCGGGAACCCGTAGCCCTGCGGGGTCTGAGGCGGCTGGTGCTGCTGGGGCGGGGACTGCGGCTGCGGCTCTGCCGGGGCGGGCGGGAACCCGTAGCCCTGCGGGGCCGCGGGGGCCTGCGGCGGGGAGCCGTACCCCTCCGGCGCCGAGCCGGAGACCGCGAACGCGGGCGGCGGCGGGGGCAGTTCACCACCGGATCCGGCGAAGGGGGCCGGCGTCTGACCGGGGGCGGGCAGGAGCGGCACGCCGTCGGCGGGGGTGTCGTGCGGGGCGGCGGAGCCCGTCACCGCTTCGGGGCCGGCCGGTGCGGCGCCGGTTCCCCCGAAAGGGGTCTCCGCGGCGGAACCGGACACGGGCGCGCCCGGTCCCTCGGACCCGGCCTCCGCCCGAGCTGCCCCTGCCGCCTCGGCGGTGGGCGCCGGGGTGGCCCCGGCCTGCGCCGGCGAGGGCTGCGGCACGGCGTCGGCCGCGGCCGGGGCGGCGTACGGCGACGGCTGCGGGGCGGCGTCGGCCGCAGGCGTCCAGGGAGCCGCCGGGGCGCCGTAGGGCGCGGGCGGGGCGTCGGCCCGGGGTGCCTCGTCGGGGCTCGGCGCCGCGAACGGCGCCGGCACGGCCTCGGCCGGGGCGGGGGCTGCGGGCACCTCGGCCGGGCCGGGCGGGGCCGGCGGGGCGGCCGGGGCGGGCGGCGGTGCGTACGGCGAAGGGTCGGCCGCGGCCGGTACGGGCGCCGCGTGCGGGTCGGCCGGAGCCGCCCCGGCCGGACCCGGCACGGGGTACGCCGCGGGTGCGGCGTCGGCGGGGGCCGGCGGGGCGGTCGGCGCGGCCGGGGGAGCGTACGGCGCAGGCTCCGCCGCCGCGTCGGCCGGGGACGCGTACGGGGCCGCCGGAGCCGGGTACGGCGGGGCCCCCGCCTCGGCCGCGGCCGGTACGGGCGCCGCGTACGGGTCGGACGGGGCCGCCTCGTCTCCGGTGGGGCCTGCAGGGGTCACCGGGGCAGGCGGGGCCGGGGGTACGGCCTCGGACGGGAGCGGGGTCGGGGCGGGCTGCGCCGAGAACGCGGGGGGCAGGGCCTCACCGTCGTCCGCCGGGGTCCGCGGTGCGGGCGGAACCATCCGCATCGTCGGGGGCGAGGCCACGTCAGACGGGCGGTGCGGCTCGAACCCGCTGCCCTCCGGGAGCCCCGGTACCGACGCGGCGGGAGCCGCGCCCTGCGTGTACCAGGCCGGCGGGGTGTAGTCGATGGTGAACTCGCCCGTCAGTTCGGGCTCCGCGTCGGACTGATCGTCCGTCGGGACGTCCCACGTCCCGCCGCGCCTCTCGTTCCGATCGCCGGTCACTGGTCCTCCTGGTCTGTCGAACACCGGTCCGGCGCCCACCTCGACGCCGCGCCCGCACTCAGCCTAATCGCGACCGCGCCGCGCGTGTCCGCGCCCGTCGGCCCGAGCCGCCGGCGGAGCGTCCCCGGGGAAGTGCGGCACGTCTTCGCGCCGCCCGGGCAAGGCACTTCGTCGCCGCCCCCGGACCTCGTCCGGAGGCACCCCCAGGTGGTCGCCGTACCGGGGCACTGCTCCGCCTTGTGGTGCACGGCACGGGGCGACGCGCACACGCACCCCGCTTCCCCGAGGCCGCGAGTCCCGCAGCGGGTCAGTCGATGCGCCGGGACGGGCCCAGCAGACCCGTCTCCGCTTCCGTCCCCTGGGTCATCACGAACTGCCGGTCCCGCTGGTTGCACCACAGCGTCACCCCGTCGCCCAGGGTCGGCAGGGATTCCACCGCCGGCCGCGGCAGGTTCATCAGGCGGCCGATCTGCTCCGCCTCGTCCGGAGACACCCGCTGCACGCCCACCAGCGAGGACTGCTGGAGGAGCCGCGGCGCCGTCGGGCTCAGATAGGGCAGCAGGGTCAGGACCGACTGCCAGGGTCCGGCCACCACACGGCCGCGCGGCGGCCGCATCCCGCAGTCGCGGACGACGAGCACCGGGCTGCCCGCGGACGCGCCCTGCGGCGGCACCCGGCCCACCTCGTGCAGGGTGACGCACTGCTGTCCGCCGCCGGCCGCCTGGGCCAGCCCCGACCACGCCTGCCCGCGCCCGGTCTCCACCGCCACGCGTGCCCCGGTGGCCGCCGCGCGCAGCGCCAGCACCTGGGCCGTCCACAGACCGCCGATGAGCGTCACCTCGTACGGCGTGGGCCGGTTGATGCCGAGCACCGCCGGCCGCCCCTCGGCGTCCACGCCGATGACGACCCCGTCGTCCCCGACGGGCAGCGCCAGCGAGTCGAGGTCCGCCGCGAGCACCGCGTGGCGCTCCCGCCGGGGCCCGACCAGCCCGAATCCGCCCCTCATCGCGCCCCTCCCAGCGGCAGCGAAGCCAGCAGCCCCGGTACCTGTTCGCGGTCGAGCCGCACCAGCCCGGCCTTCACTCCCCGCGCCGTCCGCTCCAACTCCCGGCGGGCCGTCACCAGTTCCTCGTCGCTGCGCCCGGTCACCCGGACGTGCCCGGTCAGCGTCACACCGTGCCGCTCCGCGCGGGCCATCGTCAGGCTGAAGTTCGTCGCCAGCGCCGGCAGGGAGGTCAGCAGCGCCACGAACTGCGGCAGGGCCGCCCCGGCGCCGCCCAGCTGCGGCCAGCGGCCTATCCAGTACGTGGTGTGCCGCCGGTCGTCGCAGCGCCAGGTCCGCGGGGTCTCCTCCGTGCGCCGGCCCGTGCTGGCCGACCGTCCCGCCTGGGTGATGGCCATCGGGTTGGCGCACGAGGACGTCGCCAGCGCGGCCGTCAGCTCCTGCTCCGTCAGCACCGTGGCCGTGAACCCGGCCCCGGCCAGCCGGCTCGCCAGCTGGTCGGCGGCCCGCACCACACAGCGCTGCGCACCGGCCAGCCCGCCGCCGCGGGCGGTGACCGCCTCCGGGCACAGCTCCGGGTCGAGCTTGAGCGCGATCCAGGTCAGCCGCACCGCCGGGGTGCCGGTCCGTGCCTGCAGCGGCGCGTAGTTGCGGGTGGCCATCGACTGGGCGGGCAGGTGCGGGGCCGGAGCCGGCTGGGTGTGCTGCACCAGCTGCGCGGACTCCAGCCGGATGCCGTCCACTTCGAGGACGTCCCGGACCACCGCGAGGGGCAGCGGCCTGGCCGCCCGGTCGGGCCGCAGCGCCGTGGCTTCCGTGTCCACCTGGACCACCGCGGTCAGGAAGGTCCCGTCGCCGATCATCCCGACGGGCCGCCGGTCGCGGTCGCTGAACGTGAGGGTGCGCAGCGCCGGGTCGGCCTCGACCAGCGGGGCCAGCCCGGGCTCGGTGCCCGCCGGCACGGCCAGGGAAGCGGCCCGGCGGCGCCGCGCGCGCAGGGCCAGCGCGCCGCCGATCCACTCAGGCAGGGAGCGCTGGTGGCGGCGTACGACCGCGAGCAGGACGAGGACGACGGCGAGCACACCGGCCGGGACGAGCAGCAGGGGTTCGATCACCCAGGCCACCAACAGGGCGGCTGCGGCGACCTGGAGCAGTACGAGCTGTTGCAATCGGAACGGACCGAAGCGGCCCGGACTCGACTTCGGATGCGGCGTCACCCCGCCGCGCGCGGGTACGGCCGAGCCGGTGGCCGGCTCCGTCGCAGTGGCCATCACTCGCGCACCTCCCCTTTCCGGGGCCAGACCCCGTGAGTCCCGGCGCTGCGCGACAACGTCCGCACGGCTCCGGAATCTCCCCAATCCACCCCAACAAGCCCTGACGGCCCTGGTCCGGAGGGCGCTGAGCGGGCCCCTCACCCTACCCGGCCCGTGCATACCGTCCGTCAAGAGGCATAGTAGGTGCCCGGTCCGACAATCGAGGCCCGGGGACCGTACTCACCTACCGGGCCGTGCGGGGAGAAACAGACGGTCATGGCATCACGACGTGATGAGCTCAACGCGTACACCTTTGCGAAGCGGCGCACGGTGGCCGCGTTCCTCCAGCCCTCCGCCACGGGAACCGAGGAGGGCGCTCCGCGGCCGCTGCGCGCGGTCCTGCCCGGGCTGATCGTCGGGGCGCTCGTGCTCGCCGGGTTCGGCGCCTGGGGCATGTTCAAGCCCACCGCGCCCAAGGGGTGGGCGCAGCCCGGTACCCAGGTGATCGTCGGCAAGCAGTCGACGACCCGGTACGTGGTGCTGACCACCAAGGTGAACGGCAAGGACCAGACCCGGCTGCACCCGGTCCTCAACCTCTCCTCCGCCCGACTCCTGCTGGACCCGCAGAAGTTCAAGGTGATCCAGGTCGACGACAAGGTCCTGGACGCGGGCAAGCCGCCGCGCGGCCCCATCATCGGCATCCCGTACGCCCCCGACCGCCTCCCCGCCAAGGCGGACGCGGGCAAGGCCAAGCGCTGGGCCGTGTGCCAGCAGCCGGGCGGCAACGGCCTCGGGGTGCAGACGGCCACGTTCGTCCTCGCCGACCGCGAGGCGGGCCTGATGGACGACGGGCGCCGGGTGACCGACACCCAGTCGCTGTACGTCCAGAGCACCGGCGCCGGCAAGGAGCGCTACCTCGTCGACGCCACCGGCACGAAGTACAAGTTCCCGGAGGGCACGCCCGCCGCCGGGACGATGACCACCGCCCTGGTCGGCTCCGGCAGCGCCCCGCAGCCGGTCACCGAGCAGTGGCTGGCGACCCTCAACTCCGGTGAGGACCTCGCCTTCCCGCAGCTGCCCGGCAAGGTCGGCGCCGACGCGGACGTCAAGGGCCTGGCCACCGCCGACAACAAGGTGGGCATGGTCCTCGCGGCGCAGACCGGCGCCGGCACCCAGCACTACGTGGTGCTGCCCGGGAAGGTCGCGCCCGTCTCCGAGTTCACCGCCTGGCTGCTGATCTCGTCGCCCGCCACCGACGGCCTCAACATGCACGGCAAGGCCCGGGAGATCGACCTCCAGTCCCTCAACCCGGACGCCACCCCCTTCCTCGGCGGAGCCCGGTGGCCGCAGAAGAAGGCGGAGCGCATCAACCAGGCGGCGCCCGCCGGCGGTGCGGGCGCCACCGGCTCCGGCAGCCGTGACACCGTCTGCAACGTGCTGCGCGCGGTCGACGGCCAGGGCAACCAGACCCTGAGCACCTGGGCGGGCACCGGCTTCCCCATCGACATCACGGCCAGCGGTACGAGCGCCTACGTCACCCCGGGCTCGGGCCTGCTCTACACCCAGGTCCAGGGCAAGCAGACCACCGCCGGCGGAGCACTCTTCCTGGTCACCGACACCGGCCTGCGGTACGCCGTCCAGGCCAACGGAGACAGCGACGCCGAGCAGTCGGAGATCGGCGCGTCCGCCCAGCAGGAGAAGGGGTCCACGGACGCCCGCCCCGAGGCCAGCCAGGCCCAGATCCGGCTCGGCTACGGCGGCACCGTACCGGCCATGGTGCCCATCGCCTGGTCGGAGTTCCTCTCCAAGGGCCCCCGCCTGGACACCAACTCCGCCCGCCAGCCCCAGGGTTCGTGACGATGCACCAGCAGACCCCCGCCCCCGTCCCGAGCACGACCCCGGTGCCGGCCCGTCCGGCCGTCCGCCGCACAGCGGTGCTCCCCGCGGCCCTCGCCCTCGTCGCGGTCTGCGGCGCGAGCGGCGCCGCGGCCGCCGCCGACGCCCCGCCGCAGCCCCCGCACACCCTCCGGCTCGCGGGTGCGGGCGAATGCACCTTCCCCATGAAGAAGCAGATCGCGGACCGTCCCTGGGCCCTCCAGAGGCTCCTGCTCGACGCGCTGTGGGCGCAGACCAAGGGCAAGGACAAGAACGGCAAGAGCGTCCGCGTCGCGGTCATCGACACCGGTGTCGACCGGGCGAACCCACAGCTCAGCGGCGCCATCGACACCGGCGCAGGCAAGGACTTCGTCGACCCCAAGGGCGGCGACGGCACCACCGACACCGTCGGCCACGGCACCAAGGTCGCCGGGCTGATCGCGGCCCGGCCCCAGGAGGGCACGGGCTTCGTGGGCCTGGCCCCCGACGCCACGATCATCCCGATCCGGCAGAACGACGGGCAGGGCAAGGGCAACGCCCTGTCCCTGAGCCAGGCGATCGACCACGCGGTGGCCCAGGGCGCCCAAGTGATCAACATCTCCCAGGACACCGACGTACCGCTGTCCGCCGACTCCGAACTCGCCAAGTCGGTCCAGAAGGCCCTCGACGCCAAGGCCGTGGTGGTGGCCTCGGCCGGCAACGACGGCCTCAGCGGGCAGAAGCGCAAGACCTATCCGGCGGCCTTCCCCGGCGTGCTGGCGGTGGCCTCGTCCGACCGCAACAACGAGCGGGCCGCCTTCTCGCAGCCCGGCGACTTCGTGGGAGTCGCCGCCCCCGGCGTCGACATGGTCTCCACCGTCCCCGGCTTCGGCCAGTGCATCGACAACGGCACCAGCTTCTCCGCGCCGTACGTCGCCGGAGTGGCCGCCCTGCTGCGCGCCGAGCACCCGGACTGGTCCCCGCAGCAGATCGTCTGGCAGATCCAGAACACCGCCGAACGCTCGGTCAACGGCCGTGACGACTACGTCGGATGGGGTGTCGTCGACCCGGTCCGCGCCGTCAGCCAGGACCACGAGGCCCCCAGGGCCCCCGTACCGGACCCGGGCCCGCCGCCCGCGGCCGCTCCGCAGGCGGCACCCCTGCGCCTCACCGAGACGGTCCAGGAGCGCGAGGAACGCTTCGGCACGTACGCTCTGGGGATCGGAGCCGTCGTGATCGCCGTCATCGCCGGAACCGCCACGGTCGTCCGGGACACCCGCCGGCGCGGGCGTCGTTTGCAGTGAACGGTCACAGTTCATCAACGGAACCGGCCTGCTGGTGTTGGGCCATGTGGATGAACTGGCTAGAGTGACGGCAGGCTTCACGAATGTGATCGGGGGATCGCGTGAAGCGGAGGGGGATGCCCGGGCAGCGCGGTTCGACGGCGCGCCGGGAGTGTCCGCTCCGCCGCGCAATCCGCCGGTTCTGCCGGCGAATTGATATGTGAGGGAGCATTCGGTGAACGACACCAACAACTTCGGACTTGCCGACGATCCGGTCGTCCAGGCCAAGAACAAGATCTCCGAGACGGCCAACGCCGTCAGCAGGCAGTCCCGCGAGCTGGCCGACATCCTCGCCACCGTGAGCGCCGGCTGGACCGGTGTGGGTGCCTCGGGCTTCGTCACGGCCCAGACGGTCGTCAACGAGGACCACGACGCCATCCGTCAGCTGCTGGGGATCCTGCACAACGCGGTGTCGCAGACCAAGAACCTCAGCAACGCCCAGGACGACGAGGTGCGCGCGGCGTTCAACGCCGTCAAGGCCAACGCGGGCGGCAACGGCTCCGGCCTCAACGGCATCTGACGTACGTCGCTTACCAGTTATCCCAGCGCGAAGGAGTAGAGCATGGCTGCCAACGACGGTCACACAAAGGTCCAGTACGAGAGCGTCCAGGCGATGGCGAACCGCATCCGCCAGGTCTCCAAGAACATCGTCGAGGACCTCCGCGAGATGGACCAGGCGGTGAAGGTGGTCACCGACACCTGGGACGGTGAGGCCCACGCCGCGTACGAGCAGCTCCAGCGCAAGTACCGCGGCAAGGCCGACCACATGAAGGACCAGCTCGAGCAGGTCGCCGTCCTCATCGAGCGCGGCAAGTCGGACTACCGCGCCACCGACGTGAAGGCCTCGCGCCTGTTCACCGAGGCCTACTGAGCCCGGTTCCACGTCCCGCACGTGAAGAAGGGGCGCGCCCGCACCGGGCGCGCCCCTTCCGCGTACCGCTCCGCCCTCAGGGCTCCTGCCGGTCCAGGTCGAACTCCCCGTCCCTGGCACCGAGTACGAAGGCCTCCCACTCGGCCGCGGTGTACCGCAGCACGGTGTCCCGGTCCAGCGAGGACCGCATCGCCACCGCTCCCTCGGGGAGACGGGCGATCTCGACCCGCTCCTCCTCGGGGCTGGTCCCCGGCGGGCCCTCCCACTCGACGCCGCTGATGTCGAGCGCGTACAGCTCGTCCTTCTCCTGCTGGGTGCCCATGTGCGGCCTTTCCCTCGGTGGCGCGGTCTTCACCACCGAGTATCGGTGGTGGCGCGGTGCACCGGGCGGGTTTCCGCCCGATGCACCGGCCGGCCCCGCCCCGGCGGGAAGCCGTACGGCGTGCGCCGCCGCCGCGTCCTACATCCCCGGCATGCGCCCGAGCTGCACCAGCGAGGTACCCCGCCTGCGCGAAGCGAAGTAGGCCCGGCCCGGCGGCATCGCACGCGGCCGCACGTTGCCGACCAGGTCGCCCTCGGAGGGGTCGCCGGACAGCACCAGGCCCTGCGCGCCCAGCTCCTTGATCCGCTGCATGAACGGCTCGTACAGCGAACGCGAGGCACCCGCCGAGTTCCGCGCGATGATGAAGCGGACGCCCGTGTCCCGGGCGAAGGGCAGGTAGTCCACCAGCGGCGCCAGCGGGTTGCCCTGGCTGGTGGCCACCAGGTCGAAGTCGTCGATGATGATGAACACGTCCGGGCCGGTCCACCAGCTGCGGTCGCGCAGCTGCTGCGGAGTGACGTCCGTGGGCGGCTGCCGCCGGGAGAACACCCCGCCCAGCGCCTCCATGTGCATCTGCAGCGAGCTCGCCATCGGCGCGTACTCCAGCAGGTGCTCCTCCGGCAGCGCCCCGAGCAGGCTCCGCCGGTAGTCGCCCACGACCAGGCGGGCCTGGTCCGGGGTGTAGCGCTCCGCGATCTGCTGGGCGATGAGCCGCAGCAGGTTCGTCTTGCCCGACTCGCTCTCACCGAAGACCAGCAGGAAGGGGTCGGTCTCGAAGTCGACGAAGACCGGCTCCAGGGCCGTCTCGTCGATGCCGATGGCGATCCCGCGTCCCGAGCCCTCCCCGCCGCGGGGGAGCTGGTCGGCGTGGAGCAGCCGCGGCAGCAGCCGCACCCCGGGGGCCGAGGGCCCCGACCAGTGCTGCTTGACCGCCGACACCAGCGCGGCCGTGGCCTCGGACACGTCCTCCGCGGCGTGCGAACCGTCGATCCGCGGCAGCGCACCCAGGAAGTGCAGCTTCTCCGGCACCTGGCCCCGGCCCGGCATCCCCGGGGGCACGTTCGCCGCGACCTTGCGGTCGAACTCCGAGTCCATGACGTCACCCAGGCGCAGTTCCAGCCGGCTGAGCATCTGGTCCTTGAGCGCGGGCCGCACCTCCATGTACCGCGCCGCGGTGATCACCACGTGGATGCCGTAGCCCAGACCGCGGGCCGCGATGTCCGTGACGACCTGCTCCAGGGCGTCGTACTCGTTGCGGAAGCCGCCCCAGCCGTCGACGAGCAGGAAGACGTCGCCCCACGGCTCGCCGGGCAGCTCACCCGCCGCCCGCCGCCGCCGGTAGGTGGTGATGGAGTCGATGCCGTTCGAGCGGAAGAACTCCTCGCGGCGGTTGAGGATGCCCCCGACCTCCGCGACCGTACGCCGCACCCGCTCCGGGTCCAGCCGCGAGGCTATCCCGCCCACGTGCGGCAGCTCGGCGACCGCGGACAGGCTGCCACCGCCGAAGTCCAGCCCGTAGAACTGCACCTCGCGCGGGGTGTGCGTGAGCGCGAACGACGCGATCAGCGTGCGCATCAGCGTCGACTTGCCCGACTGCGGACCGCCGACCACCATCATGTGGCCCGCCGCACCGGAGAAGTCGCGGTACAGCACCTCGCGCCGCTGCTCGAACGGCTTGTCGATGAGGCCGAGCGGTACGACGAGCCCCCCGGGCCGCGTGTACCCCTCCGCGTGCAGTCCCCGCTCCGCCGACGGAGCCAGCGCGGGCAGCAGCTGGTCCAGCGGGGGCGCCTGGTCGAGCGGCGGCAGCCACACCTGGTGCGCCGGCACCCCCTGCCCCTCCAGCCGGCTCACGATCACGTCGAGCACCGTGTCCGCGAGGGCGTCGTCCTCCCGCGCCGACTGCGCCGCCAGGTACGCCGGGTCCGGAGCCGCGTACACCACCGGCACCGGAGCAGCGGTGAACAGCGCGGGCCGCCGCTCCACCGGGAACAGGCCCACCGAGAGGTCCGGCCCCGCCGAGCGGTAGGTGCCCGACACGTACGCCGCCTTGAAGCGGGTCATCTCGTCCGTGCCGAACTTCAGGTAGCCCGAACCGGGCACCGACGGCAGGTGGTAGGCGTCCGGCACGCCGATCGCCGTCCGCGACTCCGCCGCCGAGAAGGTCCGCAGACCGATCCGGTACGACAGGTAGGTGTCGAGCCCGCGCAGCTTGCCCTCCTCCAGGCGCTGCGAGGCCAGCAGCAGGTGCACGCCCAGCGAACGGCCGATGCGGCCGATCTGGATGAACATGTCGATGAAGTCGGGCTTCGCGGTCAGTAGCTCGCTGAACTCGTCGATCACCAGCACCAGCGAGGCCAGCGGCTCCAGCGGGGCACCGGCCGCACGGGCCTTCTCGTAGTCGTGGATGTTCGCGTAGTTGCCCGCCGAGCGCAGCAGCTCCTGACGGCGCTGCAGTTCACCGCGGATGGAGTCGCCCATCCGGTCCACGAGCGTGAGGTCGTCCGCCAGGTTGGTGATGACCGCCGCCACGTGCGGCATCTGCCCCATGCCGGTGAAGGTCGCACCGCCCTTGAAGTCGGCGAGGACGAAGTTCAGCGTCTCCGAGGTGTGCGTGACCGCCAGGCCCAGCACCAGCGTGCGCAGCAGCTCCGACTTGCCGGAACCGGTCGCGCCCACGCACAGGCCGTGCGGCCCCATGCCCTCCTGCGCGGCCTCCTTCAGGTCCAGCATGACCGGACCGCCGTCCTCGCCGACACCGATCGGTACGCGCAGCCGCTCACCGGCCGACCGCGGCCGCCAGGTCCGCGCCACGTCGATCGAGGCCGCGTCGCCCAGGTTCAGCAGGTCCGTGAAGTCCAGGTTGGCCAGCAGCGGTTCGTCGTCGTCCCCGCCACCGGTGCGCAGCGGTGCCAGCTGCCGCGCCAGGGCCTCCGCCGCGGGCAGCGACAGGGCGTCCGGGACACCCTCGTACGCGATCCCCGCGCCCGACTCCAGACGCAGCCGGCCCGGCCGTACCACGACCGACAGCCCGCCGCGCGGCTCGTCCAGCTCACCCGCGACGACCTCGACGATCGTGACGCCCTGCAGACCCTCGGCCGCCGCGAACGCCGAGTCCGGCGGCACCATCCCGCCGTCGAGCACGACCACCAGGTGCGGCTGGTCCAGCACCGGGGACACGTCGCGGCTGAACCGGGGCCGTCCCTCCAGCCGGGGGCCGAGCAGCGCCTCCAGCTCGCCCAGGTCGTCGCCGCACAGCCGCTTCGTACCGGCCCCGTCGACCTGCCCGGGCACCTGCGCGTGCGGCAGCCACTTCGTCCAGTCCCACGACGGCGCCGCACCCGGCGAGGCCACCACGGCCACCACCAGGTCCTCGGGGGAGTGCAGCGTCGCCAGCTGCGCCACCAGCGCCCGCGCCGTCCCGCGCGCGGACTCCGGCTCCCCGGACACCGTCACGTGGTAGAAGGCCCGCAGGGACACCGCCACCGGCAGCCCGTCCAGCGAGGAGTGCACCCTCAGGAAGCGCTGCATCGCGCCTGCCGTCAGCGGCTCCAGCTCGTCCACCGGCGCCGTGTCCGGCGCCACCAGCGGCGTCGCCAGCCGCTGCGGCCCCAGCCCCAGCCGGGCCTGCCCGAAGTCCGCGTCGCCGACCCGCCGCTCCCACAGGCGCGACCCCTCGGCCACCACCGACCACAACTGTTCGGGAGCCGGGTGCAGATACAGCTGCGCGTCGCGCTGCGCCCGTGCGGTCCGGCGTACCTGACGGCGCGTCTGCGCCAGGTACTTGAGGTAGTCCCGGCGCACATCGGCCATTTGCCCCTGCGTACCGCGGCGGAAGCGCACCAGCTGGGCGACGACCATGCCCACGGTCGACACCAGCATCAGCACACCCATGATGCGCATGAACGGTGCCGCACCCGGCATGAAGAAGAAGACGACCGAAGAGCCCATGCCGAGCATCGGCAGGAGCTGCATCAGCATGCCCTCCTGCTGACCCCGCGGAAGTTCCGGCGGAGCCTCCAGCCTCAGCTCCTCCGAAGGCACTTCGGGCGGCAGGGACCGTGGCGGGCGTTTGACGACGATCTGGCTCACCGGAGCATCAATCCCTCGAAAACGGACGGGACGTCGCAACCGGCGCCCCCAAGTCCCGGGCACGGAGGGGGTCTCCCCCGTGCGACGGTGATCCTACTTGCCGACAGTCCGCCGTACTCCCCCAGCCACCGCCGGGAGGTGCCCCCTGTAGGGTGGCGCGCGCAGCATGCGCATCCGCGAATCCGGTGTGGGACACACCGTCCGCGGTGCGCCGACAAGTCGCCGAACACGGGGGTCACACAGGTGAGTACGGCCGCAACGACGGGCTTCTGCAGGGTCACCGTCGTGGCTCCCGACAGCCGGATCGACGTCGCCCTCCCCGAGGACATCGCCGTCGCCGACGTCTACCCCGAGCTGCTGCGCCTCACCGGCCAGACCCAGCCAGTCGGCGCCCCCACCGGCTTCCACCTGGTCCGCCGCTCCGGCGCCGTCCTCGACGGCGCCCGGACCCTCGCCGCCCAGCAGGTCCTCGACGGCGAGGTGCTCAGCCTGCGCCCCTTCGCCGAGTCCCTGCCGCCCGCCGTCTTCGACGACGTCTCCGACGCCGTCGCCTCCGCCGTCGTCCGCGACCGGCACCGCTGGAGCGACGACATGCTCCGCGGTGCGGGCCTGTCCGGCGCCGCGGTCCTCCTCGTCCTGCTGGGCTTCGTCCTCTGGTACGCCGACCCGGTCCGCCACGACATGCACGGCCTGCCCGGTGTCATCGCCGCCGCCGCGGGTGTCCTGCTCACCGCCGTCGCCGGAGTGCGCGCCCGGGTCTACCGGGACCGCGGCTCCGCCGTAGCCCTCGGCCTCGCCGCGCTCCCGCACCTGCTCATCGCCGGCTCCGGCATCGTCGCGCCCGCCGCGGGCCAGGGACCCGGCCGGCTGCAGTTCCTGCTCGGCTGCGTCTGCGTCCTGATCGCCTCCGTGGCCCTGGTCGCGCTCACCCCCAGCGGGGACGCCCCCTTCGTCGCGGCCACCTTCGTCGCCGCCACCGGCACCCTGGCGACCTTCCTCGCCATCGCCGCCGAGGCCTCCGCGACCGCCACCGCCGCCGTCTGCGCGCCCGTGGCCATCGGCCTGGTCGCCTTCCTGCCCGGCCTGTCCGCCCGCTTCGCCCGGCTGCCCATCGGGTACGCGGCCCCGCAGAGCGCCACCGAGGACTACCAGACGCCGGACCGTTACGAGACGGAGCCGTACGGCGACGCCTCCGGCTCCGACCAGCACGACCCGAGCGCCACCCTCGACGCCGAGGCCATCGCCGCCCAGGCCCGCCGCGGCCACGAGATGCTCCTGGGCCTCGTCGGCGGCTGCGCCGCGGTCGCCGTCGGCTCCGCCGCCGTCCTCGGCTTCTCCGACAACACCTGGGGCCGGCTGCTCGCCCTGGCCACCGGCCTCGCCATGCTGCTGCGCGCCCGGCTCTTCCGCTACACCTCGCAGGTCGCCTGCACCCTGGCCGCCGGCCTCGCCGCCCTCGGCCTGCTGGTCCTGGGCCTGGCCCTGAACCCGCCGGCCGAGCTGGTCCAGGCCCTCGTCCTGGACCGGGACCGCAGCGGCCTGGACCTCCGGGCGATCTGGCTGTCCGCCGCCGTCAGTGCCGGCGCGGCCCTCCTCGCCGGAATTGCGCTGGTCATTCCCCGCAAGGGTCTGTCACCCTTCTGGGGGCGACTGCTCGACCTCACCGAGGCGGCGGTACTGCTCAGCCTGGTGCCCCTGGCCCTGGCCGTGCTCGACGTCTACTCCAGGGCCCGCGCTCTCACCAGCTGAGACGGGCAGGAGCGGCAGCCTGGTACGCTGTGTGACGGCCGTTTGTGTACGCGCCCCCGGATCCTTCTCCAAGGGTCTGTGGACTGCGCTCAGCGGACCCCGCCTCCCGAGTTACGGAAGATCCCCAGAGAATTCGACCTGGGGCACTCGGTGGCAATGACGACCTAAACGAGGAGTACGCGTGCCGCTCGACGCCGCTACGAAGAAGCAGATCATCAGCGAGTTCGGTGCCAAGGAGGGCGACACCGGCTCTCCCGAGGTCCAGGTCGCGATGCTGTCCCGTCGCATCTCGGACCTGACCGAGCACCTCAAGACGCACAAGCACGACCACCACTCCCGTCGTGGTCTGCTCATCCTGGTCGGCCAGCGTCGCCGCCTGCTGCAGTACCTGGCCAAGAAGGACATCCAGCGCTTCCGTACGCTGGTCGAGCGCCTCGGCATCCGCCGCGGTGCGGCCGGCGCCAAGTAACACGCGTGAAGGGAGCGGTTCCCACATCCGGGGGCCGCTCCCTTTGCTGTACGTGCGGGACGGACCGGACCCTTTGTAGTCTGGAACGGACGCACGTGCGCCTCTGAGAAGACGCGCACAACTGAAGAGGAGGAGCGCCCTCCCTACGCCGCCGGTCCTCGGTAGTGGCACCCGGAATGCCCCAGCGGGCACCGAAACCGGGTGCTTCGATCGAAGACCGGCCCCCAGGCCAGGCGCGCTTCTCCGCAACCGTCCACCGCCACACGGGCGGCGGACGGAGACGACGAATATGGAGAAAACGCTAGTGGAGAACGAGACCCACTACGCCGAGGCCGTCATTGACAACGGTTCCTTCGGCACCCGCACCATCCGCTTCGAGACGGGCCGTCTGGCCCGCCAGGCCGCCGGCTCCGCCGTTGCCTACCTGGACGACGACACGATGGTGCTTTCCGCGACCACCGCGTCGAAGAAGCCCAAGGACCAGCTCGACTTCTTCCCCCTGACGGTGGACGTCGAGGAGCGGCAGTACGCCGCGGGCAAGATCCCCGGCTCCTTCTTCCGCCGCGAGGGCCGCCCCTCCGAGGACGCGATCCTCACCTGCCGCCTGATCGACCGCCCGCTGCGCCCGTCCTTCAAGAAGGGCCTGCGCAACGAGATCCAGGTCGTCGCCACGATCATGGCGCTCAACCCGGACCACCTGTACGACGTCATCGCGATCAACGCCGCGTCCGCGTCCACCCAGCTGGCCGGTCTGCCCTTCTCCGGCCCGATCGGCGGCGTCCGCGTCGCGCTGATCCGCGGCCAGTGGGTGGCCTTCCCGACGCACACCGAGCTCGAGGACGCCGTCTTCGACATGGTCGTCGCGGGCCGCGTCCTGGACGACGGCGACGTCGCGATCATGATGGTCGAGGCCGAGGCCACCGAGAAGACCATCACCCTCGTCAAGAACGGCGCCGAGGCGCCGACCGAGGAGATCGTCGCCGCGGGTCTCGACGCCGCGAAGCCGTTCATCAAGGTCCTCTGCAAGGCCCAGGCCGACCTGGCCGCCAAGGCCGCCAAGCCCGAGGGCGAGTTCCCGGTCTTCCTGGACTACCAGGACGACGTGTACGAGGCCCTCACGGCCGCCGTCAAGGGCGAGCTCTCCCAGGCGCTGACCATCGCGGGCAAGCAGGACCGCGAGGCCGAGCTGGACCGCGTCAAGGAGATCGCCGCCGAGAAGCTCCTCCCGGCCTTCGAAGGCCGCGAGAAGGAGATCTCCGCCGCCTACCGCAGCCTGACCAAGGCCCTGGTGCGCGAGCGCGTCATCAAGGACAAGGTCCGCATCGACGGCCGCGGGATCACGGACATCCGTACCCTCGCCGCCGAGGTCGAGGCCATCCCGCGCGTGCACGGCTCGGCGCTGTTCGAGCGTGGCGAGACCCAGATCCTGGGCGTCACCACCCTCAACATGCTCCGCATGGAGCAGCAGCTGGACACCCTTTCCCCGGTGACCCGCAAGCGCTACATGCACAACTACAACTTCCCGCCGTACTCCGTCGGTGAGACCGGCCGCGTGGGCTCGCCCAAGCGCCGCGAGATCGGCCACGGCGCGCTCGCCGAGCGCGCGATCCTGCCGGTCCTCCCGACCCGCGAGGAGTTCCCGTACGCGATCCGCCAGGTGTCCGAGGCCCTCGGCTCCAACGGTTCGACGTCCATGGGCTCGGTCTGCGCCTCCACCATGTCGCTGCTGAACGCCGGTGTGCCCCTCAAGGCCCCCGTCGCCGGCATCGCCATGGGCCTGATCTCCCAGGAGATCGACGGCAAGACGCACTACGTCGCCCTCACCGACATCCTCGGTGCGGAGGACGCCTTCGGCGACATGGACTTCAAGGTCGCCGGCACCAAGGAGTTCGTGACCGCCCTCCAGCTGGACACCAAGCTGGACGGCATCCCGGCCTCCGTCCTGGCCGCGGCCCTCAAGCAGGCCCGCGACGCCCGCCTCCACATCCTCGACGTGATGATGGAAGCGATCGACACGCCGGACGCGATGTCCCCGTTCGCCCCGCGGATCATCACCGTCAAGATCCCGGTGGACAAGATCGGTGAGGTCATCGGCCCCAAGGGCAAGATGATCAACCAGATCCAGGAGGACACCGGCGCCGAGATCACGATCGAGGACGACGGCACCATCTACATCGGTGCCGCCGACGGCCCGGCCGCCGAGGCCGCCCGCGCCACGATCAACAGCATCGCCAACCCGACCATGCCGGAGGTCGGCGAGCGCTACCTGGGTACGGTCGTCAAGACCACCACCTTCGGTGCCTTCGTCTCCCTCATGCCGGGCAAGGACGGCCTGCTGCACATCTCGCAGATCCGCAAGCTCGCCGGTGGCAAGCGCGTGGAGAACGTCGAGGACGTCGTCGCGGTCGGCACCAAGGTGCAGGTCGAGATCGCCGAGATCGACTCCCGCGGCAAGCTCTCCCTGATCCCCGTGATCGACGGCGAGTCCGACGCCGCCTCCGATGACGCAGACAAGGACGACTCCGACAAGTGATGTCGCGTAGTTCCCGTGTGACGGCCCGCCCCTCTTCGGAGGGGCGGGCCGTCGCCCGTACCCAAACCCTCCTCAAGGGGCAGAACGGCATCGGCACCGTCCGGCGCACCGTCCTCCCCGGCGGACTGCGCATCGTCACCGAGACGCTGCCCTCCGTCCGCTCCGCCACCTTCGGCATCTGGGCGCACGTCGGCTCCCGCGACGAGACGCCGACGCTCAACGGTGCCACGCACTACCTGGAGCACCTCCTCTTCAAGGGCACCGGCAAGCGCAGCGCCCTCGACATCTCCTCCGCGATCGACGCGGTCGGCGGCGAGATGAACGCCTTCACGGCGAAGGAGTACACCTGCTACTACGCGCGCGTGCTCGACACCGACCTGCCGCTGGCCATCGACGTCGTCTGCGACATGCTGACCGGCTCGCTGATCCGCGAGGAGGACGTCGACGCCGAGCGCGGGGTCATCCTCGAAGAGATCGCGATGACCGAGGACGACCCGGGCGACTGCGTGCACGACCTCTTCGCGCAGACCATGTTCGGCGACACCCCCCTGGGCCGTCCGGTCCTCGGCACCGTCGACACGATCAACGCGCTCGGAGCCGACCGGATCCGCCGCTTCTACAAGAAGCACTACGACCCGACCCACCTGGTCGTGGCCGCGGCCGGCAACGTCGACCACAACAAGGTCGTACGACAGGTCCGCGCGGCCTTCGAGAAGGCGGGCGCCCTCGGCCGCACCGATGCCGAGCCGATCGGTCCGCGCACCGGCACCAAGCGCATCCGCACCTCCGGCCGCGTCGACCTGGTGAACCGCAAGACCGAGCAGGCCCACGTGGTCCTCGGCATGCCGGGCCTCGCCCGCACCGACGAGCGCCGCTGGGCGCTGGGCGTGCTGAACACCGCCCTCGGCGGCGGCATGTCCTCCCGCCTCTTCCAGGAGGTCCGGGAGAAGCGCGGCCTCGCCTACAGCGTGTACTCGTACACCTCCGGGTTCGCCGACACCGGGCTCTTCGGCGTCTACGCGGGCTGCCGTCCCAGCCAGGTCCACGACGTGCTCCGGATCTGCCGCGACGAACTCGACAAGGTCGCCTCCGACGGGATCAGCGACGACGAGATCAGGCGGGCCATCGGCCAGCTGTCCGGCTCCACCGTCCTCGGCCTGGAGGACACCGGCGCGATCATGAACCGCATCGGCAAGAGCGAGCTGTGCTGGGGCGACCAGATGTCGGTCGACGACATGCTGGCCCGGATCGCCGCCGTGACCCCGGACGACGTCCGCTCGGTCGCGCAGGATGTACTGGCCCAGCGCCCGTCACTCGCGGTGATCGGCCCGCTCAAGGAGAAGCAGGCCGCCCGCCTCGACGAAGCGGTCGCCTAGTTCCGTACGCAGATAAGTCTGCTGATTTAAGGACATGGATATGAGCAAGCTGCGCGTGGCAGTCCTCGGAGCCCAGGGCCGCATCGGCGCCGAGGCCGTCAAGGCGGTCGAAGCCGCCGACGACATGGAGCTGGTGGCGGCCCTGGGCCGTGGCGACAAGCTGGAGACGCTGGCCGAGGCCGGCGCCCAGGTCGCGGTCGAGCTGACCACCCCCGCCTCGGTGATGGGGAACCTGGACTTCCTCATCCGCCACGGCATCCACGGAGTGGTCGGCACCACCGGCTGGACCGAGGACCGCCTCGCGCAGCTGGACACCTGGCTGGCCGGCTCGCCGCAGACCGGTGTGCTCATCGCCCCGAACTTCTCCATCGGCGCCGTCCTCACCATGAAGTTCGCCGCCCAGGCCGCCCGCTACTTCGAGTCCGTCGAGGTCGTCGAGCTGCACCACCCCGACAAGGTGGACGCCCCGTCCGGCACGGCGACCCGTACGGCCCAGCTCATCGCGGCCGCCCGCGCCGAGGCGGGCTGCGCCCCGCAGCCCGACGCCACCAGCACCGCCCTCGACGGGGCCCGCGGCGCCGATGTCGACGGCGTCCCCGTGCACGCCATCCGCCTGCGCGGCCTGCTGGCCCACCAGGAGGTGCTCCTCGGCGGCGAGGGCGAGACCCTGACCATCCGTCACGACTCCCTGCACCACAGCAGCTTCATGCCGGGCATCCTGCTCGGCGCGCGGCGCGTCGTGCGGACCCCGGGCCTCACCTTCGGCCTCGAACACTTCCTCGACCTGGGCTGAGCCATGCGCGCGAAGATCACGTACTTCCTCACGGCCGCCGTCCTGGTCGTCTACTTCGTCCTGGCCGGCAGCCGGGGCCTGCTTCTGCTCCGGCAGGGCACCTGGCTGACCGTCACCTTCGGGGTGGCGGTGCTGATCCTGCCGGTCATCGGCGTGTGGTTCCTCTGGAAGAACACCCGGTTCGTCACCAAGGCCAACCAGCTCGCGACCGAGCTGGAGGCCGAGGGGGCGCTGCCCGTCGACGAGCTGGAGCGGGACCAGTACGGCCGGATCCTGCGGGACTCCGCCGACGAGGTCTTCGCACGCCGCAAGGCCGAGACCGAGGACGCGCCGGGGGACTGGCGCAGCTGGTTCCGCCTCGCCGTCGCCTACCACGACGCCCGCGACACCCCGCGGGCCCGCAAGGCCATGCAGCGGGCGATCGCCCTGCACGACGCGGAGCCCGTACGGGTCTGATCCCCGTACGGGCTCCGCGTCGTTTTTTGGCCGCTCAGGCGGGCAGCGGGCGGTACTCCTCGGCCCAGGCCTCGACCGCGTCCGCAGCCCGGTCGAAGGCCTCGGGCCGGGACAGGAAGTCGGCGTTGTGGTCGGTGAGCAGCACCGGCAGCTCGCCGCCGCGGCCGGCCACCGTCAGCGCCTGCCCCTGTACGGTCCTGGGCAGCCCCAGCCAGCGCACGGGCTGCTGCACCGTACGGACCTCGGCGATCTCGCTCCAGGGGATCGTGCGGGTCGCCAGGAGCCCGACCCGGCGCAGCCCCGTACGGTTCACCCACACGCCGGCGCGCAGTATCTGCACGGCCGCCCCGATGACGGCGAGCGCGGCGGCCAGGCAGCCGAGGGCGCCCGCCCAGGTGCCCGCGAAGGCGATGATCATCGTGGCCAGCAGCATGAAGGCGGCCAGCAGGAGCAGCAGCGCGGCGATGGCCACGCGCCAGGGTCCGGGGCGGTAGGGCCGTCGCCAGCGGTCGCGGTCGTCGTGGGCCAGTACCTTGTCGACCGCGTCGTCCGTGTCGAAGACGCCGTCGGCCGTCAGGAAGGGCAGGGGCACGGCTGGACCTCACTCACATGCACGTTCGGTTGGGCTGTGCCCGTGAGGCTACCGCCCCTGGGACGCCTCCGACTGCTGCGACGTGTCGGAGGCCCGGCTCGGCTGCAGTGCGGGCATCCCGAAGAGCAGCGAGCCGACGAGCCCCGCCACCACGGCCAGTCCGACCAGACTACGGGCCAGGATCTGGGCCGTGCCCAGACGCTCGCGCGGCGGCGGAGTGACGTTACTGCGGAATCGATCGGCGTCGGCGACGAAGGCGAACGGGACGGGTTCGCGCCGGAAGGACATGGGAGCGACTCTCCTCACGGTCAGGCCCATGGGGGCGGTGGTGACGGGAAGGCGGGGGTGGGTGCGTCTGTCGAGTAGGACGTACGAGTCACCCCATACGTGCCGGAATCCAGGACATCAGCCAGAATTTGTGGCGCTGCGTCAGCTGTCCCGGTGATGGCGGAAGGCAGCCGGGCGGGCAGCGCGGCAGGCGGTGAACTGCGCTGTGGCCCGCAGAGGGCGACGTAGAGTGGGCGCGCCCGAGGTACGCACGTTTGGAAGGACCCCCGGTGAGCGAGACCGCCGCTTCAGATCTGAAACCCAGCTTCCGCAGTGATGTGACGGTGGAGCTGGTGAAGCACTCCGCAGCCGACTCCGACGTCCTGTGGGCCGCCCGCGTCTCCACGGCCGGTGAGCAGTCCCTGGAGGAGCTGCAGAAGGACCCGGAGCGGTCCAAGGGGCTCATCAACTACCTGATGCGCGACCGCCACGGCAGCCCGTTCGAGCACAACTCGATGACCTTCTTCATCAGCGCGCCGATCTTCGTCTTCCGCGAGTTCATGCGCCACCGCGTCGGCTGGTCGTACAACGAGGAATCGGGCCGGTACAGGGAGCTCCAGCCGGTCTTCTACGTTCCCGACGCCGAGCGCAAGCTCGTCCAGGAGGGCCGCCCCGGCAAGTACGTGTTCGTCGAGGGCACCGAGGCGCAGCAGGAACTGACCGGCCGCGTCATGGAGGACTCCTACCGCCAGGCCTACGAGGCCTACCAGGAGATGCTCGCCGCGGGCGTGGCCCGCGAAGTTGCCCGTTCGGTCCTGCCGGTCGGTCTTTTCTCCTCGATGTACGCCACCTGCAACGCCCGCTCGCTCATGCACTTCCTCGGTCTGCGTACGCAGCACGAGCTCGCGGCGGTCCCGTCCTTCCCGCAGCGGGAGATCGAGATGGTCGGCGAGAAGATGGAGCAGCACTGGGCCCGGCTGATGCCGCTCACGTACGCGGCCTTCAACGGCAACGGTCGCGTTGCCCCGTAAGGGCCGATACACCAGCGGCGTACTGATGTGCTGGAACAAGTCCTAAGTGTCCGTATTGCGGCGTTTCGTAAAGTTCATCTAGGCTGATCGAACGGACCCGGCACTGCTTGAACCCCCGAGCAGGCAGTGCCGGTGTCCAACACTCTGTTGAAGTCCCCCGAGGGGACACTGCGGGCATGGCAGCGAGTAGCGTGTTACCCATGGCTCCGATCTCGACTCCGCAGACCCCCTTCGGGCGGGTCCTCACCGCTATGATCACGCCGTTCACGGCGGACGGCGCACTCGACCTCGACGGCGCGCAGCGGCTCGCCGTCCACCTGGTGGACGCAGGCAACGACGGCCTGATCATCAACGGCACCACCGGTGAGTCGCCGACCACCACCGACGCGGAGAAAGACGATCTCGTACGAGCCGTACTCGAAGCCGTCGGGGACCGCGCCCACGTCGTGGCCGGCATCGGCACCAACGACACCCGGCACACCCTCGAGCTCGCCCGCCAGGCCGAGCGCACCGGCGCCCACGGCCTGCTGGCCGTGACGCCGTACTACAGCAAGCCGCCGCAGGAGGGCCTCTTCCGGCACTTCACGGCGATCGCCGACGCCACCGGGCTGCCGGTCATGCTCTACGACATCCCCGGCCGCAGCGGTGTCCCGATCGACACCGAAACCCTGGTCCGGCTGGCCGAGCACCCCCGTATCGTGGCCAACAAGGACGCCAAGGGCGACCTCGGCCGCGCCAGCTGGGCCATCGCGCAGAGCGGCCTGGCATGGTACTCGGGTGACGACATGCTGAACCTGCCGCTCCTGTCGGTCGGCGCGGTCGGCTTCGTCTCCGTGGTCGGCCACGTGGTCACCCCCGAGCTGCGCGCCATGCTCGAGGCCCACCTGGGCGGAGACGTCCAGAAGGCGGCCGAGATCCACCAGAAGCTGCTCCCGGTCTTCACCGGCATGTTCCGCACCCAGGGTGTGATGACCACCAAGGGCGCGCTGAACCTGCAGGGGCTGCCCGCGGGCCCGCTGCGGCTCCCGCTGATCGAGCTGACCGCCGAAGAGACGGCCCAGCTCAAGATCGATCTTGCCGCCGGCGGGGTACAGCTCTGACAACAGACTTCACAAGTGAATAAGCACGACCGAAACACATCACAGCAAGAGCACGAATGACATACACGCCGCGTGCCGCCGAGGTACGTGGCGTGTGTGGTGAGGAGACACTTTTGAGCCACCCGCATCCTGAACTCGGTCCCCCGCCGAAGCTGCCCAAGGGCGGCCTGCGCGTCACCCCCCTGGGTGGCCTCGGTGAGATCGGCCGCAACATGACCGTCTTCGAGTTCGACGGCCGCCTGCTGATCGTCGACTGCGGCGTCCTCTTCCCCGAGGAGGAGCAGCCGGGCATCGACCTGATCCTGCCGGACTTCACGTCCATCCGGGACCGGCTCGACGACATCGACGGCATCGTGCTCACGCACGGCCACGAGGACCACATCGGCGCCGTCCCCTACCTCCTCCGGGAGAAGCCGGACATCCCGCTGATCGGCTCCAAGCTGACGCTGGCCCTCATCGAGGCGAAGCTCCAGGAGCACCGCATCCGCCCCTACACCCTCGAGGTGAAGGAGGGCGAGCGGGAGAACCTCGGTCCGTTCGACTGCGAGTTCATCGCCGTCAACCACTCCATCCCGGACGCCCTGGCCGTGGCCATCCGCACCGGCGCCGGCATGGTCGTGTGCACCGGCGACTTCAAGATGGACCAGCTCCCGCTGGACAAGCGCCTCACCGACCTGCACGCCTTCGCGCGTCTGAGCGAAGAGGGCATCGACCTCCTCCTCTCGGACTCGACGAACGCCGAGGTCCCGGGCTTCGTCCCGCCCGAGCGCGAGATCTCCAACGTCCTGCGCACGGTCTTCGCGAACGCCCACAACCGGATCATCGTGGCCAGCTTCGCCAGCCACGTGCACCGCATCCAGCAGATCCTCGACGCCGCCCACGAGTACGGCCGCAGGGTCGCCTTCGTCGGCCGCTCGATGGTCCGCAACATGGGCATCGCCCGTGACCTGGGCTACCTGAGGGTCCCGCCGGGCCTCGTGGTGGACGTCAAGACCCTCGACGACCTGCCGGCCCACGAGGTCGTCCTGGTCTGCACGGGTTCCCAGGGCGAGCCGATGGCGGCCCTGTCCCGCATGGCCAACCGCGACCACCAGATCCGGATCGTCCCCGGCGACACCGTGATCCTGGCGTCGTCCCTGATCCCGGGCAACGAGAACGCGGTCTACCGCGTGATCAACGGCCTGACCCGCTGGGGCGCCAACGTCGTGCACAAGGGCAACGCCAAGGTGCACGTCTCCGGTCACGCCTCCGCGGGCGAGCTGCTGTACTTCTACAACATCTGCAAGCCGCGGAACCTGATGCCGGTCCACGGCGAATGGCGCCACCTGCGCGCCAACGCCGAGCTCGGCGCCCAGACGGGCGTCCCGAAGGACCGCATCGTCATCGCCGAGGACGGCGTGGTCGTCGACCTGATCGACGGCAAGGCCCGCATCTCCGGCAAGGTCCAGGCCGGCTACGTGTACGTGGACGGCCTCTCGGTCGGCGACGTCACCGAGGTCCACCTCAAGGACCGCAAGATCCTCGGCGAAGAGGGCATCATCTCGGTCTACGTCGTGGTGGACAGCACCACGGGCAAGGTCGTGAGCGGCCCGAGCATCCAGGCCCGGGGCTCCGGCATCGAGGACTCCGCCTTCGTGTCCGTCCTGCCGAAGATCGAGGAAGCGATCGCCCGCGCGGCCGCCGACGGCGTGGCCGAGCCGCACCAGCTCCAGCAGCTCATCCGCCGCACGATGGGCAAGTGGGTCTCGGACGGCTACCGCCGCCGCCCGATGATCCTCCCGGTCGTCGTCGAGGTCTGATCCTCGCGGTAGCGGCCTCACCGGAGCGGGGCAACCGGATTTGCATCCGGGGGCCCCGCTCCAGTACGTTTACGTCTCCATCGCACGGCATCCCGGCACACACGTGTGCCCGGACAGTCATGCGGGCGGGTGGGAATGCAGACCCAGGGAGACCTGATAAAGTCTGACCCTCCCGAAAGGGAAAGGCCCCCCGAAGGCCATCGGAATTCCAATCCGAACCGGAAACGGCACGGAATCGGATCTGATAGAGTCGGACTCGCCGGAAAGGAAAACGCGAAAGCGGAAACCTGGAAAGCGAAACCCGCTTCGACCGGGAATCGGACACGAGAGAGTCTGATAGAGTCGGAAACGAAGAACGAAGCCCGGAGGAAAGCCCGAGAGGGTGAGTACAAAGGAAGCGTCCGTTCCTTGAGAACTCAACAGCGT